>JALRJG010000353.1 GCA_023261215.1 Pseudomonadales bacterium
AAGTGAGCGGCAGCCTTTAGAGACTCGAGCGCCGTTGAACGCGCGCTTGAGACCAAAGGCTGAGGGCTGGGTTTCCAAGCAGAGGTCTTCCCCGCTAAACCTCAGACAGCGTTTGAAGGTGTCTAATAAATCGGCCCAGAATCTCTGGCGGCTGATGACCATAGACGTAGAGTTCTTTGGCGGTAAAGGTCGGTACGCCCGTCACGCCATTTTCCCACGCGCGTTGCCAATCTGCGTTGACTTGAGGGCTGTAGAGACGGTGGTTGAGGGCCTCAGAGGCGCGTGCAGTATCCAGTTCAAGGTCTTCGGCGATTTCCTTTAGGATATTCACGGCGCCGATATTTCGATTGTCAACGAAGTAAGCCTTAAAAAGGGCGTCGTGGACAGCATCGACTTGATCTGTTTCAGCTTCTGCCCAGGCCGCAAACTCTTGCGCCAGTCGACTGTTGTAGGTCATGGTGCGCTTACCATAGGGGAGTCCAGAGGCTTCCATAAGCTGTCTTATATGGTCACCCATGGCTTTCATATCGTCTGGGTTACGATTGGCGAATAATGCTTTCATCTCTACGCCTTCTGCTGGCGTTTCCGGGTGAAGCGGGAAGTGAATAAAGCGAATGCTCAGACCAAATTCTTGCTTTAGGGCTTCAATACTCACGGTACTGAGATAACACCAAGGTCAGATGTAGTCTGAAAATACCTCGATGGTGAGGGCATCGTTCATAAGAGGCTCGGGGATAAGTACTAAGTGTCACAGGCTAGCCTGTCTTCGCTTGGAAGGAAATCCCCAAGCTCACCTGAAGGGTCTCGTCGTCTCAAAATTGGGCTCATGAAGCTGGTCCAGAGGGGTTGAAGCGATGCGAATGGTTCCTGTGGGCTCTCAGGCGATGGAAGCGAAAGGCTAAATGTCCGAAACGACAAGCCATAAGCCACAAGCCATCAGTCATCAGGCAGACGAAAGACAATAACAAAACGCTGTGTGGGCCGTCGACTAGGTCAATGGAACGATGGTCTTATGACCGGGCCTTGCTTCAAGGTTTTTGTTTTTCGGGTCCAGATGATCGCCTGCCTCATGGGCGGGCATGATGCTTGATGTCTAGCCGCTTCGGCGAAAGTCACTCGAGTTCAACTCAGGCCACCCATAGGTTTCGAGCTTTTAAGCACTCAATCAATTGGCGAGGCCTGTCCGTCATGATGCCATCGGCGCCAAGATCGATTAGACGATCCATCCCCTCTATGTCATTGATGGTCCAGTAGTGAGTTTGCAGACCGCGCCTTGCAAGCCCTTTGATCAGGCTTTTACTTGCCAGCCGTATCGGGCCTACTCGGGGCGGAATTTGGGCACAGTCTGCGGGCAGATCAAATGGCAAACCCAGGTAAATCGCGGCAAGTGCTCGACGCATGCCCTTCGGGCCAAGCGACGTGCAAAGGCCAGGCACGGCCGCCTTTGCGGCTGCTGTTCGTTGATCAGAGAACGAACCGATGCAGATGCGCTCTGCGATAGGGGAGGTCGTTGCAAGCTTTATGAAAGGGGCCACGGTCTCATCGCTCTTCAAGTCGATGTTGAATTTGGCGTTTGGAAATGCTTCAAGCAGATCAACGAGTCTGGGAATTCGAGCATCATGATCAAGACGGATCGCGGCGATGTCGCGAAAATTCATGGCATCGATGCGTTGATCACAACCAGTGAGTCGTAGCAATGACGCATCGTGGAACGCCACCAATTCACCATC
>JALRJG010000354.1 GCA_023261215.1 Pseudomonadales bacterium
CAGGAGGGATCGGAAGGTCCGACCCCAACCATGCTCAGCAGAGCGTGCGCATTGTCCAACCCAGAGGGATTAGGCGCGGTTCTTTTGGTCTCGGAATTTACGTACCGTTCTGAGTAACGCCGCTTGTTCCTTCATGTCTGCCGCCACACGAGCGAAATCAACATCTGCACGCTGATCGCTCAGCTCTTGCTGAGCCTTGCGCTCCGCATCTTGAGCGGCTGCTTCATCGATATCATCAGCGCGGACGGCCGTGTCCGTGAGAAGCGTAATAGAGGTGGGCTGAATTTCTAAAAAACCGCCGGAAGCAAAGAACATCTCTTCCGAACCATCTTCGAGAACCAGTTTCACAGGGCCGGGTTGGATCCCAGTCAAAAGGGGCGTATGTCCGGGGTAGACACCAATTTCACCCAGCGTACCGGTAGCGACCACCCGCTGCACGGTACCGGCGAAAATCTCTTGTTCAGCGCTTACAATGCTGCAATGGATACTTGAAGTCATAGCACTATCCCGTATTGTTCTCGGCAGAGACTCTTGGCTTCATTTGCCTCGAGTGCCTTGCCCAAAGATCAATCATTTTTGGCTACCCTGTTAGGGGCAGCACCTACCATCTCGATTACAGAGACTTCGCCTTTTCTACGGCCTCTTCAATATTGCCGACCATGCTAAATGCAGCTTCGGGCAGATCGTCATAGTCACCGTCTAAAATGCCTTTGAAGCTTCTAATCGTGTCAGCCAGCGAGACATAAACGCCAGGCTTACCGGTGAAGACTTCCGCCACATGCATGGGTTGGGAGAAAAATTGACTGATCTTGCGCGCTCGGTAAACCGTGAGCTTGTCTTCCTCAGACAGTTCATCCATGCCCAGAATCGCAATGATGTCTTTCAATTCCTTGTACTTCTGCAGAACACCCTGCACCCCTTGGGCCACGTTGTAGTGCTCTTCCCCGACCACCAGCGGATCGAGCTGACGAGACGTAGAGTCCAGCGGGTCTACCGCTGGATAAATACCCAAGGCTGCGATATCTCGAGACAAGGTTACAGTTGAGTCCAAGTGCGCGAAGGTCGTCGCAGGTGATGGGTCCGTCAAGTCGTCCGCGGGGACGTAGACCGCTTGCACGGAGGTGATCGAACCAGTCTTGGTGGTGGTAATTCGCTCTTGGAGTACCCCCATCTCTTCTGCCAGCGTGGGCTGATAGCCGACTGCTGATGGCATACGACCCAAGAGTGCCGAGACTTCGGTTCCTGCGAGCGTGTAGCGATAGATGTTATCGACGAATAAAAGGACGTCTTTCCCTTCATCACGGAACTTCTCTGCCATCGTCAAGCCTGACAATGCGACGCGCAGACGGTTGCCGGGCGGCTCATTCATCTGACCGAACACCATTGAGATCTTGTCGAGAACGCCGGCTTCTTGCATTTCGTGATAAAAATCGTTCCCCTCACGCGTTCTCTCGCCAACCCCTGCAAACACCGACAAGCCACTGTGCTCTTTTGCAATATTGTTAATCAGCTCAAGCATTGTCACGGTCTTGCCTACGCCTGCGCCACCGAACAATCCCACCTTGCCGCCTTTCGCAAAGGGGCAGATCAGATCGATCACCTTCACGCCCGTTTCGAGGAGCTCTCGGCCCCCAGCTTGCTCAGCATAGGATGGCGGGTCTCGATGGATTGGCATGC
>JALRJG010000355.1 GCA_023261215.1 Pseudomonadales bacterium
TTGGTTTGAGCAATTGAGTCGTTTGTCGTTAGGGGGTGTGGCGCAAGCGTTGGCGAGCCATTTGCACTGGCTTAACCGCGATGCGTCATGTATCCAATTCAAAATGGATCCGGAATTTGCGTCGCTCATGGGTGACCAACAGATTGCGAGGCTCGAAGCGGCGCTTTCAGAGGTTGAATCCACGCCGCTCAAGATCGAGATCTCGGTGGGCGAGGTCGACGGCGTCAGTCCTGCTCAGATTGCTGCGCACCGAAAAGCGAGGGCGCTCGCCAATGCGAAGGCCGACCTTGAGCGCGACCAGCGGGTGCAAGCGTTGGTGGCAAACTTTGGCGCCACCATCGTAGAAGGCTCTGTACGACCGAAGGTCAACGAAGGAGACCGATAAGTGTTTAAAGGTATGGATGGCTTGATGAAACAAGCCAAAGACATGCAGGAAAAATTCGAGCGAGTGCAAAGCGAGATCGTAGCGGCTGAAGTCACGGGCGAGTCAGGGGCGGGTCTCGTGAAAGTCACGATGACGGGTCGACACGATGTCCGGCGAGTTGAGATTGAGGACAGCGTGCTGAGCGAGGATAAAGCCTTGCTTGAAGATTTGCTTGCGGCGGCAGTCAATGACGCGGTGCGCCGTGTGGAAGCGCATCAGCGTGAAAGAATGTCTGAGCTCACCGGCGGGCTGCAGATGCCGTCGGGCTTTAAATTCCCCTTCCAGGCCTAAGCGATATGGCTGAGCCGATGTTAGATGATTTGGTTGATGCGCTTAGATGCCTGCCAGGCGTAGGTCGTAAATCGGCACAACGGATGGTTTGGCATTTGCTCGAGCGTGATCGAGAAGGCGGGCAGCACCTCGCAGGCATTTTAAAACGGGTTATGACCGAAGTGGGTCACTGCGAAATGTGCAGAAATTTCAGTATGACCGCGATGTGCTCACTGTGTGCCGACGAGTCCCGTGATCAACAACAAATCTGCGTGGTGGAGACCCCTGCCGATGTCATTGCGGTCGAACAATCGGGCAGCTTCAAAGGCCGTTACTTCCTGACGATGGGTAATTTATCGCCGATCGATGGAATAGGGCCTACTGAGATTGGCGCAGATGCGTTGGTTCGCTTGTGTGGCGAGGGTGTCAGTGAGGTGATTTTAGCGCTCGATTCGACGGTGGAAGGGGAAGCGACGAGTCATTATCTCACGGAGCAACTCCAGAGTTCCGAGGTTAAGGTCACCCGCATCGCACATGGGGTCCCGATGGGTGGCACGCTGGAATACATCGATGGCGGCACGCTCTTCCATGCGATCACAGGGCGCAAACCGGTTTGAATTTCCAGTGGATCGATTCAGATGCAGCCTTGGTTGAGGCTGTGGCCCGCTGCCGCGAGTTTGATTGGGTCGCGATTGATACAGAATTCATGCGGACCGACACCTATTACCCCAAGGTAGGTCTGCTGCAACTGGGGGTCCCGGGCCACAACTATCTGATCGACCCGCTGTCGCTCGAGGATCCATCGCCAATCCGCGAACTGCTTTTGAGCCCATCGGTGCTCAAAGTGCTGCACTCCGGATCGGAGGATATGGAAGTATTCCAACGCTGGTTGGAAATCGCGCCATCGCCGCTTTTTGACACTCAAATGGCGGCGGCCGCATTGGGCCTTGGATTTGGGCTGAGTTATCAGCGA
>JALRJG010000356.1 GCA_023261215.1 Pseudomonadales bacterium
CAATCGCGCTTCTGCGAACAGTAGGGCGGGCCTCTGATCTTGGCCCTTCAGCGCCTGATCCTGGTCTCTCAGGCAAGCCCTCTTCGAATGACCATCACTTCCAAAAGGAGATCACAGGTTTCGTAAACGCTCAGGCACCTCGAACCAGGGGCCCATCGCGCCGACGTTGTCTCGCATGCCCTGTAATCGGTTGAAGACGTCGTAATCCTTATAGGTCACTCGGAAGTTAGCCGTCGCTTTGCGCCACCACATGCGTTGACGTCGTTCTTCAGGGGTTAGGTCGGCTTCGGTCTCGCCTCGGTCACCCATTTCGACTCGTGACGCCTGTTCATTTTGGATCCCGGCTTGCCAGATATTGGCCCCGAATCCGATGTAATAGATCAGAAGTACGGTCGACATGACCATGAATTCGCTTTGGAATTGGTCGTAGCTGTAGCCTTTGTAGAGCTCGGTTTGATCCATGAAGGCTTCATAGAATCGACGGGAGATGATCTCTCGATTCGTGGGATCGTAGACCTCGGGCAGCACACTGCCGGAATTCATTAAATAGGCCAGATCAGAAGGAATCGGTCCACGTGTCAAGAGTTGAAAATCAATCGTCAGCCAGCCGTTCGGGTAGGTCTCAGTCACCGGACAGAAAAAGAGGTTGTCACCGCGGATGTCCCCATGAACCAGCGTACAGGTGCCGCCATTCTCGGGTTTAATAGGTTCGTAGAATGCTTCTAGTTTTTGAGTAAAAAGCGACGTGAAATTAGGCCCGAGTTCCTTATTCCATGGATAACCGTTCACGAGCGTCGAATCACTCATGTTGGTCCAGATGTCATAGAGTGGGGCACCACCAGGCATGATTTGGCGGAAGGCCGCAAGGTTCTCATCGGACGCCCAGTGCACAATGCCCAGTTGGTCGAGAGGCTCTGATTTTGGCCCCTCATGACATCCCTCCCAGGCCACGGCCACTTCAACGAGCTTGGGCACCATGTGAAGCACCTCCTCGGTGGTGAGCTCTGTCTCGTGTAGCTTCTGTGTACCGAAGGCGCTGGCGTCGTCCATGAGCAGGGCCCATCGATCCTCTGATGCATCAAAGTCTGCTAGGTAAACCTGAGGTCTGGGATAAAACGACTCGCTTGGCATGGTGTAAGCGATGATGTCCTTTTCAAACATGCCAGCGATTTGTTCCTTGGGCGCAAGCTCAAAATCGGGCCAAGTTTTGACGACGAAACTGTTCGCCGCATCGGTTTGACGCTTGAAGTGGCATTTGACTCGTTTGATCGATGAGAAATAGCCAGCGGTCATGCCAACGCCTTCATCCTCGGTGGCGGTCACTTCGTTATCCTCGCCAATCAGGCCGCGCGCTCTGAGCAACTGGGTCATGAAGCGGGCATCGATGTCATCAAGCTTTCTTGGCAGCTGCATGCCATTTGGGATTTTTACCATGTCCAATACTCCTATTTGTCAGTGTCCCTCGATGCCACGCACGTGGTGGGTGTCGTCCTTTTTTGTCCATCCTTGACCAGTTTTTGAGGAGGCGCAAGTCTTCTTGTGCGCCATGTCTTTGAAGACTGCGCAAGAAGCGGGTTAAGCAAGCAACAAGAACTGTGGTATATCCTCGAGCAAGAAATTTGGCGCTGGGTCGAGGCCGGACGGAAGAGG
>JALRJG010000357.1 GCA_023261215.1 Pseudomonadales bacterium
GTCTCATCATTAGGCGCAGACAAAGCCCTGACCATCCAATCCGCCAGTTGATTCATTTCAGCCTCACCCATACCTCGCGCAGTCGCCGCAGGCGTTCCAAGCCGAATCCCGCTGGGTCGCAGGGGCGGATTTGGGTCGTCAGGGATAATCTGCTTATTCGTGGTGATATCTGCCTTATCCAGCGTCTCTTCCGCTACGCGACCATCAAGTCCGAACGATGCCATGGTATCCATGACGATCATGTGGTTGCTCGTTCCGCCGGTGACCAGTTGTCCACCTTGGCTCATGAGACGCGCAGCTAAAACTTGTGCATTGTCGAGAACGCCTTGAGCGTAGGCTTTGAATTCTGCGCTCTTGGCTTTTTCAAGCGTAACGGCTATCGCGCCTACCGCGTTCATGTGAGGACCGCCTTGAAGCCCAGGAAAGACCGATTTATCGATATCCTTGGCGAACTTTTTGCGACACAGAACCATCCCGCCTCTCGGACCGCGAAGCGATTTATGCGTGGTGGTGGTTACAATATCGAACCCAAAATCGAACGGGTTGCGCATGGCGTCCCCAGCCACCAGTCCTCCGAAATGGGATGCATCGGTCATGGAAATTGCGCCTACCTCATCCGCAATCGCCTTGAAGGCTGCATAGTCGATATCGCGTGGATAGGACGTGTAACCGCAGAGCAGCATTTTAGGCTTGGTCGCTAGGGCGTCCTTGCGAACCTGATCAAAATCGATTGCACCGTCCACTGGGTTGGTTACATAGCGGACAAAATTAAACAGACGGCCCATGTGCGAAACCGGTGCACCGTGGGTCAGGTGACCGCCGTGGGACAGATCCATCGCCATGATGGTATCTCCTGGCTCCAGAAGTCCGAGATACACCGCTTGATTCATGGCAGATCCGGAGAGCGGTTGCACGTTGGCATGTTCGCAGCGAAACACCTCTTTGGCTCGATCGCGGGCCAAATTTTCGATCTCGTCGGTAAACTTCTGGCCCCCGTAGTATCGTCGCCCGGGGTAACCCTCAGAGTATTTGTTGGTAAACACGCTACCTAAGACGGCAAGCACTTCCGGGAAGGCGTAATTTTCTGAGGGAATCAGTTCGATACCACTGCGCTCACGCGCTTCTTCACCGCGGAGCGCCGCATACACTGCGGGGTCATTGAGGGCAAGCTGCTCGAGATTTGCGAGTTGCGCGGATGCGTCAACAGACGAGGACATAGGCGGGTCTCCAGATTAGACGGATAGTGGCTATGCCCAGGCGAGCGGCTTGTCATTGCTATCGACTTTTATTCAGTCTTCGAGCTTCGCGCACTTCCCGGTGGTCAGCCACCTCTCATCGCCAGTCATGCGCGGGAGTATTTTAACGCGACTCACTTCGCAATGATATGCGTTGGCCCTTGAATTCGCCTCATTTACGGCATGAAAGCCTCGCGGTCAGCGGTAAAAGACCATGGATGACCCAAGTCAGAAATATGGTTACAGTGCAGATCATCAATGACAAGACTTGCCTTGCCTCGCCTCGCTGGAGCTGCCTCGGCCCATGCCATGCCACAGAAAAGAAACATTTCGCGATAAATACCATGCCATCCATCTGATGCCATCCGTTGATTTCCTCAGTGAGCATTCACCCAGCGTTTGTCCAGCGTATCA
>JALRJG010000358.1 GCA_023261215.1 Pseudomonadales bacterium
TGATGAACACCATGCCCTGGAACTATTGGTCAGACGATCTCACCGCCAAACCCGCGACACAAAAAGTCATCGATGCTCTGGAGAGTGCACTCGATAGAGCACCAGACCATCCCCTGGCCTTGCATTTGTATATTCATGCGATGGAGGCCTCCTCGACCCCTGACCGAGCTGAAGCAGCGGCAGACCGATTAGCCAACCGAGTCCCTGGTGCGGGACACTTGGTGCACATGCCGGCCCACATCTACTTCAGAATCGGGCGATACAACGATGCCGTGCTCGCTAACGTTCGCGCCGCGGACGTGGATGAGGCGTACATCGAAGCATGCAACGCGCAAGGGTTCTATCCCGCCCTTTATTACCCTCACAACATTCATTTCTTATGGTCAGCAGCCACCATGCAAGGCCAAAAGGCCCTGTCCATCGAAAGTGCAAGACGCGTGGTGGACAACGTCCGGGTTGAGCAAGTTCAACAATTTCCAACCATCGAATTCTTCCGAACGATCCCCCTGCTCTCGCTGATTCGATTTGGTGAGTGGGACGCCATCTTGAACGAACCCGCGCCCCACCCTGACTTTAAATTCGCTCAGGCGATTTGGCATTACGCACGGGGCGTGGCCCAGGCCGCACAGGGCGACTTTGGTGCTGCAGAAGCGAGCGCTCAAACGCTCGCTGAATTAAAAGGGGATGTGAAAGTGCGTTTCCTCGACAAGATGGACTACCCCGGGTCTACCTTGTTGTCTATTGCTGAATTCTTATTGGCGGGCGAAATCGACTACCGACAAGATCGATTCGAGGACGCAATCCCTAAGTTTGAGCAAGCGGTTGCCATTCAAGAAACCCTGCCCTACACCGAGCCACCCTTTTGGTATTACCCGACCAGGCAATCCCTTGGCGCGGCGCTGCTCGGAGCCGGTCGTCTTGAAGACGCAGAAGCCGTCTATCGACGAGATCTCGAGGATCACCCACACAACGGCTGGTCGCTCTTCGGGCTTATTCAAACGCTTGATGCCCAGGGCAATACGGAAGCGGCAGACAAAGCACGCGCACACTTTAAGACCGTTTGGCAGTTTGCGGACGTGACGCTCTCAGGCTCAATTATCTGAATGCGTGATCGCGGTAACGCCTAGAAGCCCGAGTTCGAATAACGCGAGCTCGAAGGACGCTTTCTGCCAGGCGACTCGGTCGCGAACGCGGGATCTGGGCTTCGCCTGACGCTGGCTCGGCCAAAGCTAAGGCGCAACGCCCACTTGGTGAACCCTCGCCGTCTCCGCCCGCCTGCGCCATACGGCGCTGCTTCGAGCGAACGGTTCGAAAGCTAATGGGTTGCTGTCAAGCACAAACAGACTAGCATCCTCAAGATGGCCGGGCGGAGAATCTCAAGAGCCCACATTAGGATCAGCCGCTGCGATGGGTGAGCAGGACTGGACGCTTCACCATGTTAATGGGCGCGCCCCACGTTGATATTCGGCACCGCAATCTCGCACGTCTGCGCTCGAGGGATTTGAGTCCAAAAGCTAGAGTCGAACCACCCGCGTGCCAATGTTGCCGCCGGCAAGCAGATCAACAAACGCATGAGGCGCTGCGTCAAGCCCTGACACTTCATCGGTCAAACTCACAAGGTCGCCCGAGGCAAGCCAGCCTCGGATGG
>JALRJG010000359.1 GCA_023261215.1 Pseudomonadales bacterium
GTTCGTCAATGGCGTGGCTGCGATGTCTGCCTCTGGGCAATACGGACTGCCGAGGGTCGCCTCAGCCATTGTCAGTTTTGCCAATCTTCTCTCTCCAGACATTGGCCAAGTGTTGGATGCCCATGCCTCGGCGAGTCATCGTTTTCGAGGGATTCGACATGCCTCAGCCTGGCATGCAAGCGATGCGATCCGAAACGCCCATAGCTTACCTTTCGAGGGCATGATGGCAAGTCAGGCATTCAGGCGCGGCTTCAAAGTGTTGGTGGATCGAGGCTGGTCGTTCGATGCATGGCTGTATCACGAGCAAATCGATGAACTGACGAACCTCGCTCAGGCGTTCCCCGAGGCCAATATTGTGCTCGATCACTTCGGCGGTCCGCTCGGGATTGGCCCCTACGCAGGTCAGCGCAAGACGGTGTTCGATCATTGGCGTTCATCCATCGCTCGGCTCGCCGCTTGCGAGAACGTCAAAGTGAAGTTGGGGGGGCTTGTGATGCCCGTCAATGGATTTGGCCTGCATAAGCAACCGAAACCCCCTTCATCGGAGACGTTGGTTGAGCTGACTCGGGATTACTATCTGACGGCCATTGACTACTTTGGCGTTGATCGCTGCATGTTTGAGAGTAATTTTCCGGTTGATCGGCAAAGTTGCTCTTACCGAACGTTGTGGAATGCGTTTAAAAAGCTGGTGCAAGATTTCTCCGAGCAGGATAAAGACCAACTTTTTTACCAAACCGCGATGACGACTTATCGAATTGAAGACTGAGCGTTGATGGCAACCCGAGGTTAGGCTGGTGCCATAAAGGGCGTCAGATCAGGACCTCGACGTAGGTGATGCCCGCCGTCAACACTCAACACAACACCGGTGATCCAAGAAGATTCGGGCCCACACAGAAAGCGAACCGCTTGGGCAATATCCTCAACTGAACCATGTCGCCTGATGGGCATGCAGTTTAGATAATCTTCAAGAACGGGCGGGGTTCCTAATAGGGCAGAGGCCAGTTCTGTCTCCACCAGCCCTGGGCATACGCTATTGACGCGGATGCCCTGCTCACCGAGCTCGTCGGCGAGATTCCTAACCAACATATCGATGCCAGCTTTGCTAACGCAGTAAGTGCTCATGAGTCGATGGGTTCTAACACCCGCGATGGAGGAAATGGCGCACATCGCACCACCCGTCTTCATGTGCCGAGCTGCGTGCTTAAACGTGAAAAAAGTGCCGTTTAGATTGGTTGCCATCACATCATTCCAATCTTGAGAATCGGTTGATGCAAACGGCGCGAGCGCGCCGCGGCCAGCGCTGGCCACAACGATATCTAAGTGCTGATTTCGGCTCGCGATCTCAATCGCCCGCACCACATCGGCTTCATTCGCGACGTCGCCCTGTGCGAGCTCGATTGAATCGGCAGCGTAACGGTCGGCCATTGATGACTTGGCTGATTCCAGGCGATCCATACGCCGACCCATCAACGTCACGTTGGCGCCGTCTTTAACGAACGCTTCTGCGCAAGCCAGACCAATTCCACTGCCGCCACCCGTGACTAGAACATTAAGATTGGAAAGTGCTTGTTCGGGCACAAATCATCTCCTTATAGGTTAACTTGGATTGGGGTCGGACCGCTCTCTGGGAGAGTGGACTCCACA
>JALRJG010000035.1 GCA_023261215.1 Pseudomonadales bacterium
GGGGAAGGTGGGGACCCATTGCCCGTCCACGAGCATGGTGTTCCAGCCCACGTGATCCACGTGGAGATGCGTGCACAGCACCGTATCGATCGATTCTCTTGGGTAGCCTGCTTTCTCGAGGTCCTCAAGGAACGGCAGTTGGAGATGACTCCACGCTGGTACAGACCGCTCTTTATCGTTGCCGATGCAGGTATCAACGATGATGCGTCGATCTGGCGTTTCGATCACGAGGGCATGAATGCTCATGATGAGTTTGCCTTCGGGTGTCGCAAAATGAGGCACCATCCATGCCATATCTGAAATAGCTTCAGGCGTCGCCTGGGGCAAGATGAACCGGGTCCCGCCCGCGACCTCCATCTCAATGACGCGCGTAATTTTGACGTTACCAATTTGCCAGACATTCATGTGATCTCTCCTCAAACCCAGATTCATGGGGCCTCAAATTGACGCCCTTTTCGATTTGTTCAGACACGGACGCGACTCAAGCGTTGAGTCCCATGAACACCGCTGATCAGCCCGCGCGCGGTTAGTTGGAGCTTTCCGTCTCAGTTGCCTGGGCCTTTAGCCATTCGGTTCTCAGTAGACTGCATTCAGCGCCGCAATAAACCTCGGCCTGCGTTGTGAAATACAGTTTGCGTAACTCAGGAATCTGGGGTGTGAGACAGTAAGCGCTGCCGCCAATCGGTTCGCCGCACTGATCGCAAGGTTGGTTTGGCGCCATGGCGGTGAATGCCCTAAATGGATTAAACGGAAATCGAGTGAACCAGATCAGTGGCCTCAGCCAATGATTCGGTACGCTCCTTCCAGTTGGCACCCGTGGTGCTCACACGCAGTGTGGTTACGCCAACCGCCGCGTAGGCTTTGATTCGTTCAATGACCATCTCTCGCGTCCCGATGAGGTTGGTTTTGAGAACCATCTCATCCGGAACCGCACGGATCGCTTCTTCTTTTTTACCTGAGACCCACAATGCTTGGACTTTCTTCGCGTCCTCCTCGTAGCCCGCGCGACTGAAGGCATCGTTATAAAAATTGGTCTGGGCAGATCCCATGCCGCCAAGGGTAAATGCCATGGCAGGTCGTCGCGCCTCGATGAGGCGCTCGACATCGTCACTGATCTCAAGGCTACCGCCCACCTGAATATCCAGGTCAGAGAGTGTGCGGCCAGATTTCTCAAGGCCTCGCTGAAGGGGGGCCATGAAGACATCGGCGTGTTCTGGTACAAACGAGGTACCAATCCAGCCATTGGCGAGTTCGCCCGTCATTTCCATAGCTTTCGGACCGAGTGTGGCGAGATAGATGGGTAAGTCTGGTGCCGGTGGCTGAGAAAGCCTGATGGGTTTACCCTCACCGCCGGGCCTTGGCAGCACGTAGTGCTCGCCTTGATAGGCGACTCGCTCACTGTTCAATCCCAGGCGAATAATCTCCACACATTCTCGAAGGCGCGAAAGTGGCTTCGCAAACGACGCGCCATGAAGGCCCTCAACCACTTGCGGACCGCTCACGCCAAGTCCGAGTACGAATCGATTATTCGAAACGGTTCTGAGGCTTTGAGCGGTCATGGCGATCATAGGCGGCACACGAGAGCTGATTTGAATGATGCCTGTGCCCAGTTTGATGTGTTGCGTTTTGGCCGCGATATAGGCAAGTGGCACTACCGCGTCCATGCCCCAGGCTTCTGCCGACCAGACATAATCGACACCCATGCTGTCGGCGGCCATGGTGTATTGGACCAATTCCTGCCAGTCCTCACCGTTGTAATAGGCGCTGCCGATGCCGATTCCTACCTTCATTGCGACGTTCCTCAAAAAATCAAAATAATAAAATCATACGCGACGGTCCTCAAGCTTGAACCGCAGCTGCCTGAGCGTGTTGCTCTCTGCCCAAACCGTCCGGTAGATTGAAGCACGCAAAGAGGAGAACTTCCATGCCTGAACAACTGCCGCCGGACATTCAAGCCGTTTTGACCCAGGCAAAGTCGTTTTTGGCAACCGAAGTGGTGCCTCGCGAAGCGCAGCGGCGCGCGCTGGACGATGATGCGGCTCTGCACCGCGCGGTTCGGGAGGCATCTAAGGAAGCGGGTTTTTTTTACAAAACACAGCCAGCGGCCTTTGGCGGTCGGCCAGCCAGTGCGCTGGAATTGACCGCACTTCGAGAATTATGGGCTGAGGCCAATACGCCGCTCACTCGGTCAATTTTTGGTCCTGGACCTGGCCTGCTGCACGAGGCGCAGGGCGAACTCAAAGTTTCTTACCTAGATCCTGTGATGGCGGGTGAAAAGAAAGGCGCGTTCGGATTTACTGAGCCGGATGATGCAGTGCGTCCAACTTGGGCCACACTCAATAACGAGGCACTGACGATCAATGGTCAGAAATCCTATGTGACGGGCGGCTCGACGGCAGACTTTCTCACGATCCTCGTGAACGTCGAGGATTCAGAGAAAACCAAGCTGGGAACGGCGATGGTGGTGGTTGATAGAACCGCACCGGGAGTGATGATCGATCGGACGTTTTCATCCATGGAAGGGGGTGGGCACGCGGCGTTTCGCTTCGAAAACGTCTCCGTGCCGGTTTGGCACATGATTGGTTCGCTGGGAGAGGGGATGCCTAGGGCGCTCGCAAATATTCAAAATGTGCGGTTGATGGTGGCTGCAGAGGCAACCGGCATTTGTCTTTGGACGCTGGCTTATCTCGCAGAGCACCTCGATCAACCCCATCGCACGGGGACCCCACTTTCGACCAAAGAGGGCGTGCGATTGCGTTACGCGGACTTGAGAATTGAAACCTATGCGGCTCGAAGCCTCTTATATCGGGTGGCGCGCTGGGTGGATTCAGGGGAAAACGCCGTCAATGAAGTGATTAGCGCGAAGGTGTTTTGCAGTGAACTAGCGGGTAAGGTGGTGGACACCGCGGTCCAACTCGTGGGTGGGAGTGCACTTGTGGTGGGTCACCCCCTTGAGGCAATGTACCGAAAGGTACGGTCAATGCGTTTGATCGAAGGGGCGAATGACCTCTTACGGCTGAATTTGGCCAAGGGGTACTTTGAAATGGGCAAAGGAGGGTTGTAGGCATGGCGCAGGATCAATCTCAAACCCAGAATATGCGTAAGGTTGCTTTGACGTCGCTCGCTGGGACCAGTATCGAGTGGTACGACTTCTTTTTGTATGGCACGGCGGCGGCGGTCATTTTTCCCAAGGCGTTCTTTCCTCAAGACCTGCCGCCTCTGGTGCTGCTGATTATCTCATTCAGCACCTTTGCCGTCGGTTTTATCGCGCGGCCCTTGGGCGGTTTGGTTTTCGGTCATTTTGGTGATCGAATCGGTCGCAAGCGAACCCTAGTGGTCGCACTCATGATGATGGGTGCCGCGACCACATTGATTGGATTCTTGCCAACCTATGCGTCGATCGGGATTGCGGCGCCGCTCATTTTGGTGCTGCTGCGATTCGTTCAGGGGCTCGCCATCGGCGGTCAGTGGGGGGGTGCAATGCTGCTGGTCACAGAGAGCGCACCGGCGGAGAAAAGAGGCTGGTACGGTGCGTATGCGCAGGCGGGTGCCCCTGTGGGCGTCATTCTGGCCAATCTCGCGTTTATTGGGGTCAGCAGTTCGATGACCGATGAGGCCTTCATGGATTGGGGTTGGCGATTGCCATTTATTGCCAGCATCGTTTTGATTGGGATCTCCATGTATGTGCAACTGAAACTCGAAGACACGGAGGCCTTCAAGGCCCTGCAGGCAAACCAAGCCCAAGGCGATACAGGCGCGAGCGTGGCCGCGTCCCCGGTCATCGAGGCGATTCGTCGCTATCCGAAACGCATCATGCTGGCTGCTGGCGCCTTCCTATCCGTGCAGGTGACCTTTTACATTTTGATTGCATTCATCATTGCGTATGGCGTGACTGCGCCAGAGCTCGCGCTCTCGCGAGACACGATGTTGACCGCGGTCTTGATCGCAGCGGCAATCATGATCCCTTCACAATTTTACTTCTCCGGTCTCTCAGACCGCCTGGGTCGTAAACAGATCTATCGCTGGGGCGCGATTTTGACGGGTCTTTGGGGGTTCGCGTTGTTCCCTCTGATCAACACGGGCGAGCCTCTGATGATTGTCATCGCTGTGACCCTCGGATTGACCTTTCTTGGAATGCAATATGGGCCCCAGGCAGCCTACTTTACGGAGCTCTTTACCACCGAAGTGCGCTATTCCGGCGCATCCTTGGGCTACCAGATTGGTGCAATCCTAGGTGGCGCGCTCGCACCCACCATTGCCGTGCTCTTGTGGAAGGAGCTGGGTATTTTTTATGTGTCCGTCTATATCTTGGTCGCGGCGGTGCTAACGCTTTGGTCGCTCTCGGCACTGGAAGAAACAAAAGGGCGAGCACTTTAGGCAAGCGGCTTCTCGGCGAGGTCTGCCCACGGTGGGGCGATTGATGGCTTGCCGACGTGTTCGACTTCCCTTCGAACGCTGCCCCGCTCAGTTGTGCGTAGCCCAAACTTCGCTTGAGATTGTAATTTGCTTCGAAGAAGCGCGGGTCCAAAACACCGCTAGGGAATGTTCCCTTCCTTTATCGACGCTCGTCCAGAGCCCGGGCAGGCCATCTTCGATACATTGAGAGGCGGTCAATCGACTGCTTGGGCGAGCTGACTTGCTTTGTCGATTGTGAGAGCTTTCGTTGCGCCATGCAGGCCAATCATCAATCGAACACGATCGTGCGTTGGCCCGATACGAAAACCCGATGTTCCAGATGATGCCTCACAGCCCTCGCAAGTACGACGCGTTCGATATCTCTTCCAAGGCGAGCCAGCTCAGAAATGGCGTGGCGGTGGGAAACTCGGATCACATCTTGTTCAATGATGGGGCCTTCATCCAGCGCCTCAGTCACGTAGTGGCTGGTTGCACCGATGAGTTTGACGCCGCGATCATAAGCCTGATGGTACGGTTTCGCGCCCGCGAAGGAAGGTAGAAAACTGTGATGGATGTTAATGACCCGGCTCGAATATCGCTCGCAAAGCCCTGAAGGGAATATCTGCATGTATCGAGCAAGAACGATGAGATCGGGTGACAGCCTTTCAAGTTGCTCTTCTACGGCTTCAAAAGACGCTTTTTTTTGCCTAGGATCGATTGCGATGTGATGAAAAGGCACATTGAAGAATTGGCAGAGGTCCGCCAGGACCTCATGATTTGAAATGACGGCAACCATGTCGCAAGAAAGCTCGTTAATAGACCAACGATGAAGTAAATCTGTTAGACAGTGAGATTCCTTGCTTGCGAACAAAACGACACGCTGTTTGTGCTGTCCATCGATCAGTTCAAACGTCATCTCGAACGCTTTTGCTATGGATTGGAATGCCAGCCTGAAGGCCTCAGCGGAAATCGCCAAAGAGTCGGCTCTGATGGCGCTGCGCATATAAAATTGGCCCGTGACGGGGTCTGAATGATAGTTGGCTTCGGTCACCCAACCCTTGTGCTGTGCGATAAATTCGCTCACCGCCGCCACAATACCGACTCTATCCGGGCATTGGATTTTTAGGATCAGCGTGTTCGATAGTTTCTTCTTCATTTTGTCTTCACGGGGGCTCTCAAGGCTGCGCGGACCTTGCGGTATCAACAAAGCAAAATCAAGGGCATAAAATCATGAACCGCGTTGAGATGGGCTCGATTCTACTTGGCGGGGCTAAGGCCTATAGCCAAAACGGCTTGGTCCTGGTCTCAGCGCGTCGTAGGCGAGTCCAGCCCAGTGGCAGAGCGTTTCTCTGGTCCTGGCGGGCTCGATAATATCCTCGATTTCGAAGAATTCTGCTGACCGGAATGGCGATCGAACACGATTGAGCCGAGCCTTGATGTCATCAAGCACTGCGTCGGGGTCAGACGCTTCGGCGAGCTCGGCTTTGTAGGCGACTTCGATGCCCCCTTCAATGGGCAGGGAGCCCCAATCGCCGGAAGGCCAGGCGAAGCGATAGTGATGGTGCCCAGGTTGCGTGTTTGCAGCGCCGGCGACACCAAACGCTTTCCTCACAATGACGCTGCAAAAGGGAACGGTTGTTTGGCCGAGGGCGGCGAGCGCTGTCGAGCCCACGCGGATTGTCCCACTCTCCTCAGATTGTTTTCCGATCAAGAAGCCTGGGCAGTCCACGAGATGAATGAGCGGCAGATGAAACGTGGACGCCAAATCGCACCAACGGATGAGTTTCTTGCAACTGTCTGCGGTCCAGGCGCCGCCATAAATCATGGGATCTTCCGCAAAGAGGGCGACGGGAATGCCATCAAGGCGAGCGAGACCCGTCACGATGGATTTACCCCACTGCCGGCCGACTTCAAAGAAGGTCCCTGAATCAACGATCGCCTCAATAACACGGCGCATCTTATAGACCTTCCTTGGGTCGCGAGGCACGATCTCGTTGAGCTCGGGCGCGATACGAGACACTGGATCATCGCTCGCGACTCTCGGTGGGCGCTCATCGACGTTGCTCGGGAGATAACTTAAAAACTGTTTGGCTCGAGCAAAGGCTTCGGCTTCAGACCCGACCTCATCGTCAATGGACCCGTTGCGCGTATGGATACTGCTCGCGCCGAGTTCCTCTTTCGAAACGTCCCCCAAGTTCGCCCAGTCGACCAAAGCAGGGCCCGCAATCATCATCTGCGCGGTATCTTTGACGATGACGGAATAGTGAGACGTCGTGACCCTCGCAGCGCCAATCCCTGCCACACTGCCCAGTGCGAGTGAAACGGAGGGCGCTACACTTAAGTGTTGCACAATGGTCTCCCAGCCTGCGACTCGAGGGATATAGGTCCTGCCGGCCATTTCGATGGTTTTCACGGAGCCGCCGCCACCCATGCCATCGACTAGGCGAATATGGGGACGTCTCAGTTCCAATGCCAATCCCTCAGCATGTAAACGCTTGCCCGCGATCGAGGCATCGGCTGAGCCGCCTCGAACCGTAAAATCGTCGCCAGACAACACCACAGAACGGCCATCGAGGGATGCCGTGCCGAAAACGAAGTTCGATGGCATGACGTGTTCCAACTCACCCGCTTCGTTATAACGACCCACCCCAGCAAGTTTGCCGATTTCTCTGAAGGAGCCGGCGTCGGCAAGCGTTGCGATCCGCTCTCGAATGGTGAGCTTGCCAAATTCGTGCTGCCTGGCCACTTTGTCTGATCCGCCCATGGCCTCGGCGAATTGATTGCGCACCTCAAGTTCGTTCAGTTCGTCTTGCCAACTCATGGGCGGTTCCATCGATTGAAGATGCTCGAGAATAGCGAGGCTCTATAGCGAGATCAACGCAGGCTGGTTACCATGGGCCACCCAACGTTGGAGGTCGCATGAGTCAAACAGAATATCGTCAAGCCCGATTTACAGCCCCACCAGGCGCTTGCGCCATGATTCTCGTGCGTCATGGGGAGTCTAGAGCAGCCAAGCCGGGTGAACCGTTTCCGCTCGTGGACGGTCAGGGTGATCCCGAGCTTGCGCCTAATGGCCGTGCGCAGGCGGTGCGCGTGGCCGAGCGACTAAAGGATGAGCCCATCGCGGCACTTTATGCGACCAAGTTGCAAAGAACCCAAGAGACGGCTGCGCCACTCGCTGAGCGCCTGAATTTGCAGGTCAATGTCAATCCAGATTTGCATGAAGTCCACCTGGGGGAATGGGAAGGGGGTGTACTTCGCATCAAAGCGGCGGAAGGCGATCCCATCTATGAACGCATCCATGCTGAAGGTCGTTGGGATGTGATCCCCGGGGCTGAATCCACTGAGGCACTCCGAACTCGTTTGTTAAGGGGCCTGCATACCATTGCCAGAGCCCATCCGGATCAATTGGTTGCGGTGTTCGTTCACGGCGGGGTGATCGGTCAAATATTGGAAGCGGCAACAGGGGCACGCGGCTTTGCCTTTAGTGGCGCGGACAATGGTTCGATCAGTCATCTGGTGGTATCAGGTGAGCAACTCATTGTTCGAGGATTCAATGATGCTTCGCACTTGATCGGTCTTGCCGACGCGGGCGGCTCGCAGTTGCCAACCTAGTCAAACAAACGGCTTCAGGACGAGCGCCTGCCCCAAGAGCTTGAATAAAGTCGATCCGGCACGCGCGGGTCACGCCTTGGCAACGGTTGGTCGTATAATGCCGGTCCTACCGGTGCAGTCCGAGTCGCACAACCATGATGCCGTCATTAGATTCGCTCAAGCAGATGTTCGATGAACAAGGTTATGTTGTTGTTCCTCGCTTATTGGAAGAATCCGCACGGTCGGCGCTTTGGCAGATTGCGGCGCAACATCTCAGTGAAAACTTAGCGCCCATCGAGTACGAGGTGGATGTTCATTATCCAGGTGCGCCGATCACCGCAGAGTCAGAGGGTGCAGGCACCGCAAGGCGCCTCTTGCAAACGTATTCTCGACACAGCGCGTTTCGAGCATGGGGTACGGCCAGCGAAGTGAAGGCCGTATTGACCGCGCTATTCGGTCAACCCGACGTCATGCTGTCTCAGTGCCACCACAATTGCGTCATGACCAAGCAGCCCGGCTACTCGAGCGTGACCCGGTGGCACCAGGACATTCGTTACTGGCACTTTGATCAGCAATCGTTGATCAGTGTTTGGACGGCGCTGGGTGAAGAAACAAAAAAGAATGGCTGTTTGCGGGTATTACCGGGTAGCCATCTTTGGCAGCTTGAGCCTGGCCAGTTCGATGCAGCGCGGTTTTTAAGGTCTGATCTGGCAGCGAACAAGGCGTTGCTCTCTACTGCACAGGCAGTGCCGCTGTCGCCGGGAGATGCCTTGTTTTTCCACGCCCGACTCTTTCATGCGGCGGGCCGAAACACCTCAGAGCAAACGAAATATTCGTTGGTGTATACCTATCACGCGGCAGATAACCACCCCATAGAAGCCACCCGATCCGCGCAGTTCCCAAGCATCGCCCTTTAATTCGGCGGGTAAATAGTTGCGGATGATGGCCTGTGGAGGCTGAGTCGTAGCGGCGCTACAAGCCATATTGGACACTCATCTCGTTTGAAGTTGATCAGGCGCAAGCGTTCTGAAGCAGTCGATAAGGTCCATGAGCGCCTCACTGCGAGCATGGCCTCTTCGCCAGGCAAAACCAATATCCCGATGAAATCGCGACAGCGGCAGCGGCTCGGTTTTGATTCGAGTGCCACTCAGAATGCCCGCATCGAGAGCCATCTGTGGCAGGATGGTCACGCCGATGTCGTTCTCAACCATTTGCACCAGCATCTGTAAGCTGTTGGCACCAAACGTGTGCACTTTTTTATGGCTCTTCAGACGACAGCCCGCGAGCGCGTGATCTCTGAGACAATGGCCGTCATCAAGTAGCAAAAGACTCTCGTCAGGGAGCTCGTCAAAGTCGATTTCTCCGCCAGCGGCAAGCGCCGCATCCGCATGAAAGGCAAGGTGTAAGGGCTCTCTGTAAACGATGAGTGTCTCCAGCGCGCCTGCATCGTAGGGCAGCGCGATCAGGGCGAGATCGAGCTTGTTGGCAAGTAATTCGGACACGAGCCCCGCGGTGGTGTCTTCCCTGAGATAAAGCTGCAGCGATGGGAATGATTCCCGTAACCTGAGGGCGTAGTGCCCCATAATGTAGGGTGCGATCGTGTGAATGCCGCCAATTTTGATCGGCAGGGACAGTGGGTTGTGAAAGGCGCGCGCTTCATCCATGAGATCCTCAACCTGCATGATGATGTAGCGACTTCGGTCAGCGATCCGCAGCCCGAGTTCGGTGAAAGCGACGCTCTTGTTGGTCCGTTCAACCAGTCGTACGTCCAGAAATCGCTCTAATTCGCGAATGCCTGAGCTGAGCGTCGATTGCGTTACGTTGAGTGCCTGCGCCGCTTTGCCAAAGTGCAGGTGCTCTTGTAACGCCACCAAATATTGTAGTTGTCGGATTGGGGGTAGAAACACGAGAACACTCCAGCCAATTTGGCCCTTAGTTTAGCGTGAACGTAATCTCGAGGTGCTGATGGTTTCAGCCAGGTCTGTCCCCAAAAAAGAGGGCAGCCAATGA
>JALRJG010000360.1 GCA_023261215.1 Pseudomonadales bacterium
AGTGGGTCTGGGTCATTTGCCGATGTGAATGGACGCGCGTTTTTCAAAGCGGACACACCTTCGGTTACCCATTCCGGCAGACTGGAAATCACGTCCCTGGCATTCTCAACCAGCACGGCGCCTTCTTTTATGAGCGCATGACACCCCTCGAAAGCACCGGCTGAGACAGGCCCCGGCACGGCAAATACCTCGCGTCCCGCATCGAGCGCCTGTCGGGCTGAAATGAGTGAGCCGCTGCGCGCCTTGGCTTCGACCACCACAAGACCAACACTTAAGCCCGCGATGATCCGATTTCGCCGCGGAAAATTGGCTGGATAAGGCGGCTCGTAAGGCTCGAATTCGCTGATCAGGGCGCCGTTTGCCGCAATGGCATCACGCAGGCCTCGGTTCGATTTGGGGTAGTTGACCGCCAGTCCACAGCCCAAGACGGCGACGGTATGACCACCCGCCCGTAGGGCCCCTTTATGGGCCGCACTATCGATCCCTCTCGCAAATCCGCTCACCACAACATAACCCGCCGCGGCGAGATCAAATGCTAATTTCTCTGCCACTGAGAGACCATAATGCGACGCGTTTTCGACTCCCAACGACCGCGATCGATGGGCGACTCAGCACACGAAGATCACCCAGCCCAGACAACCTCAGAGGCGGCGTGGTTAGGGTCTCAAGACCCGCGGGGTAGAGTGGGGATTGCCGCTCAACCTGCTGGAGCCCGGCCAGATCCAACGGATCGGAAAAAGGAAACCCACTCATCGGCGGCCAGTATTCCTGATGGGCACCCCGACACAAGTCTTCGGCACGGAAGGCTGCGCCCTCGTGAGCATGGCGCCCGTCAAATTTTCGATTGCGTTAAAAGAGGAGAACCGCACAGAACCCGCCCTAGCGTCATTAAGTCGATTGACTTTAGGCTGGCGCTCATAAGATCACTGCAAGCGATACGCGCCTGACTCTGTGAGAACCCGACTAGGGGGTCAGGGGTTTTGAATGCGATCGCCAATCAGCAGCGGATCTGAGGCCTCCAAAACCAACACATAGGCCATCATGGGGTAGCTTCGGTATACCATCACATGCCCTTTTGCGTTGTCAGGCAGGTTGATTCTTTCGCCAGTCTTGGGATCGCGAATCTTGCGCCCTGGTCCCGATACGGCGAGCACATGCCCCTGGGCTAATCCGTGGGTGCTCCCTCGGTTAATCACTGCTGCAGCGAACCGTCCCACCCTCGTTTGATCACTCCCCAAAGCAATGAGCTCACCATTCACGGGTGCTTCAGGTGAACTGGGCGAAATCGATGGAGCCAAAGCCATCGCCTCTGATGGCAGAAGGTGATCGCCTGGACGGACCTCTTGGTGCATGGTCACGATGGTTGCAAGGTCATAAGGCGGTGCAGATCCCTCAACGTGCGCGACGCCCACCTCGACGGCTTCGACCCCAATAATCCCGCCCGAAGTTGGATCACGATACGTTTGTCCCAACCGATAAATGCCCTGGACTCGGTGGCGATCACTCGCTAGCCCACTAACAAACACACGAGACCCAGTGGCGAGCAGCATTCGATCCTCCTCACCCGCGACAATATAAGGGGCCTGGTCGAAGGTCGAAGGATCCACAATCCTCGCTCGTTTCA
>JALRJG010000361.1:0-1352 GCA_023261215.1 Pseudomonadales bacterium
CGCATTGGGTTATGCTCGAAACTTCTGAAAAAAGGAGCACTCTCGTGAGCACCACTGACGCTATGCTCTCTCCTGAAGCCTTAGGCTTTGATCCCGAAGCCCTCGCGCAACGCTACGCCGAGGAACGTGACAAGCGAATCCGCGCGGATGCCGAAGCCCAATTTGTTCAGCTCTCTCACGACTCCCCTTTCGCAAACAAGTATCTCGAAGAAGACCCCTACTGCGAACCCACTGAGCGTGAGCCCATTGTTGATCAACGCGAAGTGATTGTAATTGGGGGCGGCTGGGTGGGCATGCTCACAGCCGCACGCCTCATTCAAGCGGGGGTGACTGATGTGCGAATCGTCGAGAGCGGTGGCGACTTTGGCGGCACCTGGTATTGGAATCGATACCCGGGCGCTCAGTGTGATATCGAATCCTACAGCTACCTCCCGCTCCTTGAGGAAACGGGTTACATACCGAAGCTGAGATTCTCCTACGCGCCAGAGATTTATGAACACGCTCAGCGCATTGGTAAACATTTCGACCTTTATAAAGACGCCGTTTTTCAAACCTGGGTCACCGGCCTTGAGTGGCTTGAGGAAGAATCGCTTTGGCTTGTCACAACGAACCGAGGCGACGCCATGCGTGCGAGACACATTTGCCTGGGAACCGGCCCCGCGAATCGGCCTCGCTTACCTGGCATCCCAGGCGTTGAATCCTTTAAAGGCCATTCGTTTCATACCTGTCGCTGGGACTACGACTACACGGGCGGCGGCCCAGACGGCGGGCTTACAGGCCTGGCAGACAAACGCGTCGCCATTATTGGCACGGGCGCCACGGCCGTGCAGTGCGTCCCCGCACTCGGCGAAGGCGCCCAACAGCTCTATGTCTTTCAGCGCACGCCCTCATCAGTCGATGTGCGAAACAATGCAGAAACCGACCCTGAATGGGCCAAGAACTTAAAGCCAGGCTGGCAAAAAGAACGCCAAAAGAAATTTGGTGAAGCATTTTTAGGGGGCCCTATCGACCCCGCGTTTCAGGATGATGGCTGGACACGGCTGACCCGTAATCTGAAAACGCTTGCCAGTCAGACTGATGGCAAAGTGCCCGGCCTTGTTCAGATCGCCGATTTCAAGACCATGGAGGAAATCCGAAGCCTGGTGGATGACACGGTGAAGGATCCCGAGGTCGCAGAAAAGTTGAAGGCGTACTACAACCAGTTTTGTAAACGTCCGACGTTTAACGATTATTACCTCGACACCTTTAATCGGCCAAACGTGGAGCTCATTGATGTGAGCGCGGCTCAGGGCGTCGAGGCCATCACCGAGCGCGGAGTGGTGGCCAATGGGAAGGACTACGAGGTCGATTGC
>JALRJG010000361.1:1362-1603 GCA_023261215.1 Pseudomonadales bacterium
CCAGCGGATTTGAGATCACTTCGAGTTATGAACGCCGGCTAGGTATCCCAATCACGGGCCTTGGCGGACAGTCGATCTTTGACCATTGGCGGGATGGCATGCGCACCATGCACGGCCTAATGGTGAGCGGTTTCCCTAACCTCTATCTTTGTGGCGGCGGTTTTGTTTTCCAACTCGGCGCGAACTACGCCCATGGCATTGATGTACAAGCTGGGCATGTCGCCTACACCATCAGTGAGCT
>JALRJG010000362.1 GCA_023261215.1 Pseudomonadales bacterium
TGAACAGGTGTATGACGTGGCCTGTTCGGACGGCCTGAGCGTGGACCCCATAACGCACCGCTGTCCTAATAATGGCGCGAGCGTTGACTTGAGCGACTGCTCGACCTCAGCTCATGAATCCGCGAGAGAACTGAAGGTGCTCTGGCAAGACCCAGATTTTGAGTCGGGCGTTGAGAGCTTCTATTACGCTCGTGCACTCGAGAATCCGGTCTGTCGCTGGTCGACTTGGGATGCGGTGAAGGCGGGCGAGGCACCACGATCAGATATCCCGGCGACGATCCAAGAGAGAGCCTGGTCGTCGCCTATCTGGTTGGATTAGCTCTAAGAAGAAATCGCTTGGTCTAGTGATGCTGTGCTGTATCGCCGCCAGCCTCAAGTCACAAGACGATGACATAGCCTTTGTTTGGCGCCGCACCGCTTAACACTTCTTGGTAGGCCTGGTTCATCGCCTCGGCACCTTCGTAGTGGCTGATCGAAACCCATTGGTCAACCGATTCGAGGAACTGACCCCAAGCGTCATTCATCTTATGTTGGTAGGTTTCGGGTCCCCACTCCTTGTTACGTTTCTGGATTTGATCTGGTGCGAAGAACATGGTGTGGCGCGCGCCGGGTAGGGTAGCTGGATTTTCCCCATCTCTTGACTCCCAGTGCGTGATACCGACCCCAGAGCTGCAGACGCAGCGACGATCGAAATGATGATGAACCCGAGCGGTGACGCTGCTGTTACCCGCCATGTCGATGAAGGCAATGTTGGTGTCGGAATGAAGAGACTCTATATCGTCGTAGGTCACGACTTGATCGTAAATCCCCATGCTCTCGACAAAAGCCTTGTTCGTGCGAGAGGTTAAGCCAATCACTTTGCAGTCGCGGTGATGATGAAGCAGAAACGCCAAGCTGAACGAGGTCTTGCTCGAGGCGCTTGAAATGATGACGGCGTCGGCCCCGAAGAAGGCGTTGTCGTCGAGGTAATCGTCGAGAACGAAACCGGTTGCAAACAGAGGGAAAAAGACCATCCGATGGTCGAGCGTGCCCTCGGCGAAACCGTTTTCTGGCGTGGCCAGTTGGTACTGGTTGTAGACCGGCGGCAGTTGAGCACGGTGAGACGCGCCATCGGTGAAGCCTCGCTCGGTCACGTGTTCAGGCTTGACGGTGAGATAGCTGGCCATCGGAAAATAGCCGTAGTAGACCGCATCCGGATTGAGGTCGCTCGTGCCTGGGTCGATCACCGTGCCTGTGCCCCAGACGGGAATGCGGCCCCACTCCGCTTCTGCTGGGAAGAATTGCCAATACCCGATGATGTCGCCGGCGACGCCGTAAGTGATGTTGTTCGCAGTGAGACCGAAGCGGTCGACCCGAATCAAGGCTTCGCCAGGCGCAAGCTGGAGATCTCGCTCGCCGGGTAGCGTTGAAATTCGCGATTGGGTGAGGTCTTGTCTAACAACTTCTAGGCAGTAACTCATGATCGATCCCTGGGGCTTTTAAAGTCTGCAGCGTATCCATGCGCTCGCTCAATCGCAAATGTTTGGTGTGTCAGCCGCTATAGCCCCTAACGATCCACAGGGGGTCGCCAGAT
>JALRJG010000363.1 GCA_023261215.1 Pseudomonadales bacterium
AGATCAAGGCCGAATTCGCAGGGTCTCTATCCGAAGGTCGGGGCAATCAATGACCGCGACCGAGGTACCATCCTTCTAATTCCGCGGCCGCCATGGGCCTTGCAATGAAATAGCCTTGAATCAAATCAGTGCCTAATGAAATGGCCAATTCCAAGTCGTCATTGTCTTCCACGCCTTCGGCCACCGCGACCATATTCATGGCTTTTGCCAAGTTCACACTCGACTGAAAAATCGCCTTGGCGGAGGCACGTCGCCCCGCGCCATTGACGAACGCTCGGTCGATTTTCAATTCGGTAAACGGGAAACGCCGCAACTGCTCCATGGACGAAAACCCAGTCCCAAAATCGTCAATGGATAAGCTGAATCCCTTGAGCCGCAGACGCGTCAAACTTGCGAGCACGACCTTCACATCTTCGGCCAACTTACTTTCGGTGACCTCCAAGATAATTGAATCAGCAGGAACCCGATACGTTTCGAGCATCCCATCGAGTTTCGATACGAGGTCAGGTTGCGTCAGATCGTCCACCGACAAATTGCAAGAGACCTTGATATTAATATTCTTCGCCCGCCATTCGGCTTGCTGCTTAATGCTCGATCTGAGCACTTCAAGCGTGAGCGGATAGATAATCCCATTCGATTCAGCCGTGGGGATAATGGCGCCCGGGCCGATCATCGACCCATCAGGTTTGCGCCAGCGAAGCAGGCTCTCAACACCGATAAGATCCAAGTTCTGCGCATCAACCTTGGGCTGATAGAACATCTCGACGGCGCCGTTTTGAATGCCTGCCTCGATTTCTTCAACGGAAAGGACTTCGAATCCTTGCTGACGACGTTCAGGTTTTTCGGCTCGATCCCGAAGTTGTTCAATAACGGCCGCTAATTTGTCCCTTGAGACGGGCTTGGCAATGGAGCCCAGCACATCCATATCGAGAGACTGAGCCAGCTCCTCGGCTACCTCTAATATCCTGCCTTCTTCACCACTAAAGAACACGACCGGGGGCTTCCTTGGCACGTCAGCCATGACGGTCAGAAACTCAATGCCGTCCATGCCTGGCATATTAAGATCAAGGAGTAACAGATCCCATTCGGAATCGAGCAATTCGACACCAGCGCGGGCGTCTGTCTCGCTCTTGACCTCAGAAATACCCATCGCATTGAGCACCTTGGTCACAATAGAGCATTGAAACGGGTCGTCATCGACCACGAGCACTTTGAGTGGTTTTGATTCAGTCATTTGCGCTCCGGATTAACCGACTCCTTCCCCTTACCCTAGAAACAGCGTTCGCCATCGACAATCAATCATCCTTTATCGAGACCCATCGCTGCGTCAGCGTTCCAGCCGTCATCGAGCCACTCACATTCAGCGCCGTTCGGGCCATATCAATCAGTGGCTCAATTGAAATCAATAACGCAACCAGCGTGACAGGCAAGCCCATGGTTGGCAACACAACCAGCGCTGCGAACGTTGCACCGCCGCCAACACCCGCAATACCGAACGAACTCAACGTCACCACTAGAATCAACATCAAAAAGAACGACGGCGCGAGCGGATCAATACC
>JALRJG010000364.1 GCA_023261215.1 Pseudomonadales bacterium
AGCAACTGGGATTTTTTCTATCTACTCGCGGCCGCAGCAAGTTTGAAGGTCAAAATCCATTGGCTGGGCAAATCGAGCTTATTCTGGGGGCCCTTGGGCCCCATCATGCGTGGACTCGGCGGCATTCCTGTTGATCGCTCAAAGCCCAATCAGTTGGTCGCGCAACTCGCAAAGCGTTTCCAAGAGACGGCCTCGTTGCATTTGGTCATTCCACCCTCGGGCACCCGAGGATTTACCGAGCATTGGCGATCAGGTTTTTATCACGTCGCTCGTGAAGCGGATGTGCCGGTCATTTTCGGTTTTCTAGATTATTCGAAGAAGTTGGCGGGCATCAGCTTGCCACAACCGATGACTGGCAACGTGCGATTGGATATGGATGGCGTCCGCCAATTCTATCGAGGCATCGTTGGACGCTACCCTGCGCTCGCGAGCAGAATCGCGCTGCGAGACGAGGCAGAAACCAACCACCCGAGAACGGACGCGAACTAGGTCCTCTCGAGCGTCAGTGCGCGCCGCCGTCAATCGCAAGTATGGCACCGGTCGTGAACCCCGCGCCCGGACCCGCGAAATAGAGCGCCGCCGCAACCACTTCATCGGGCTGTCCACCGCGCTGCATCGGAATGTTGGTCCTGGCCCTTTCATTGAACGCATCCATATCCCAAGCATCTGCGATATCCGTCAAAAAAGGTCCGGCCATAATGCAGTTCACGCGCACCTTCGGCCCATAGGCTGCCGCAAAAGAACGCGTCAAACCGTTCAGCCCAGCTTTGGCTGCACCATAAGGTTCTGAGGTTGGGCTCTTGTTGACCGATGCCGTACTGCTGATATTGATGATCGCGCCGCCTTCGCCCTGCATCATCCGCGCTCCCACATTGGCCATGAGACGAAACGGACCCTTCAAATTCACACTCACGACCTTATCAAAAAGGGCTTCGCTAACGTCCGATAACGAGGGATATAGGGGCGACATCCCCGCGTTATTCACGAGCACGTCAATTCGGCCGAAGTGCGCAATCACGTCCTCGACCATTTGATCCAAATCATTCCAATCACCCACATGCGTGCTTCGAGTGAACGTCTCCGTCCCATAGGCTTCTTTAAGCTCCGCCGCGGTGGCATCGCAAACATCGAGTTTGCGACTGACTATCGCGAGTTTTGCACCCTCTGCGGCAAATCCATGAGCCATCGCTTTGCCGAGTCCGCGACTACCGCCCGTGATGACAACCACCTTGTCTTTAAACTGTTCACCCATCGTGATTCCTCCCATTAAAACCTAACGTGTTGTCGTCTTAAGCGCTGGCAAGTGGACGCCCCTCACCCCTTCGCGTTTCGATGTCCCGCTGACCATTTCGATTCGCACATCCCTACTGGCGTTTGGTCGCGCCATGGCAGCCTTCGCTCACATGCTACTGAATGCCGGTGCGTATGACGGATTACCCAAAGTGAGCCACGGGCCGGTCTGCCACTCGTATGCAGGCAAGGAAACTCAAGGCCGCAAACACACCCATCGCGGACGCAAACAGGTAAGGAAT
>JALRJG010000365.1 GCA_023261215.1 Pseudomonadales bacterium
AGCTTGGGGGCAACGCGCCGTTTATCGTGTTTGATGACGCGGATCTAGACGCGGCGGTCTCAGGCGCCATGTTGAGCAAATTTCGTAATGCGGGTCAGACCTGCGTTTGTACCAATCGGATTCTTGTGCAGGCGTCCATCGCGGATGCTTTTATCGAAAAGTTCCGTGTCGCCGTCGCGGCGCTCTCAGTGGGCGATGGCTTTGCTGATGGCGTTTCGATTGGCCCGCTGATTGACGAAGGCGCCGCAAACGATGTGAAGGCATTCATCGAGGATGCAGTCGCGCGTGGCGCCGAGGCTTGGGTCTCAAGCCATCATCAAAACGTCCAAGGTGGCAGTTTCATCCCCCCAACAATCCTAACCCAAGCATCCAGGCAGATGCGGGTTTTCTCCGAGGAGATCTTTGGCCCAGTGGCGCCAATTTTCGTTTTTGGCTCAGAGGAAGAGGCGATCGAGCTCGCCAACGACACCAATGTAGGCCTTGCGTGTTACTTCTATGGACGAGACATCGGGCGGATCTGGCGGGTTGCCGAGGCGCTGGAATACGGCATCATCGGCATCAATGAGGGGTTGATCTCTAATCCGATGGCGCCCTTTGGTGGCGTAAAAGAATCCGGGCAGGGACGAGAGGGCTCAAAGTATGGCTTGGATGACTATCTAGAGCTCAAGTACCTCTGCATGGGCGGGATTGAATAACCTAGGTGCCACCCGTCGATATCAACCTGGGTCTAAATACGAACCCAGGAGTTTGGGTCATTGGGCGTTCTATGGGGCGCTGATGTAGAGCCGATGTAGCGTGAGTTGTGAGTAACCTGTTCGCAGATAGGGCGTTTGACATCGATCAGTTGGCTGCCTCGCATCGCGCCTCATTGAACTCGTTCTGATAAACGCGTATACAGAGAGCTGGTTGTTCCACAGCAAAAGAGGACCTCGCTATGAAGGCTGCCGTTTTTCAAGAAGCGCACAAACCGCTCACGATTGAAGATGTCGATATTATTGATCCCCGCGCGGGTGAAGTGTTGGTGCGCACCTCGTGTTCTGGGGTGTGTCACTCCGATCTTCATTTCGTCGATGGCCTCTGGCAACTGCCCACGAGCTGTGTGTTAGGCCACGAGGCAGCGGGTGTGGTTGAGGCGATAGGGGAAGGCGTCACCTACGTTCAACCCGGTGATCGCGTCATCATGAGTTTTAGACCCTTCTGTGGCACCTGCTACTACTGTCTCAGCGGGCGCCCCAACTTGTGTAACGATCCTTCGCACAGTGCGGCGCAAGCCCAGCGACTCAGCTGGAAAGGGCAGCCCATCTTGCAATTTGCCTCCGTGGGCTCGTTTGCTGAGATGATGGTGACCTCAGAGAAAGGCATCGTGAAAATCCCTGATGAAATGCCCATGGCAGAGGCCGCTTTGATTGGTTGCGGCGTAATGACTGGAGTTGGCGCTGCGCTCTACACCGCACAAGTGCCGGGTGGCGCAACGGTTGCCGTGATTGGTTGCGGTGGTATTGGTCTTAACATCATTCAGGGAT
>JALRJG010000366.1 GCA_023261215.1 Pseudomonadales bacterium
TCATGCAGCGAATGGAAGCGGAGCAGTTAGGACTTTCCAGTGAACGGTTGGGGCGGGTCTCAACCTGGCTGGCTGAGCAGATCGACCAAGAACGCCTCGCTGGTGCCAGTATTCAGATTGGTCGCAGAGGCAGTATCGCCTTTGAAGAGGCGGTGGGATGGGCCGATGTCGAACGCAAAACGGCGTTTTCTCTGGACACCATCGTTCGTATTTATTCGATGACCAAGCCTATCACCACGGTGGCGGCGATGATGCTTTATGAAGCGGGCTGCTTTCAGCTGGATCATCCAGTGGGCCGCTACATTCCAGCGTTCAAGAACACGCCCGTCTGGACCGGGGGCGATGTGTCTAACATCGAAGCCCAAGCGTCGCCCATGACAGTTAAGCAGTTGATGACACACACGTCGGGGCTGACCTATGGCTTCATGAATTCGAACGTCATCGATCAGGCATACCGTGAGCGCGGCTTCGAAGCTCGGCACGGTGACAGCCTGGAAACCTGGGTCAATAAGCTCGCTGAGGTGCCGCTCTTGTGTCAGCCTGGCTCGCAGTGGAATTACAGTGTCTCAACGGATGTGTTGGGACGGCTTGTTGAGATTTGGTCCGGTCAGTCCCTCGCGGACTTTTTTGCCGAACATATCTTCAAGCCGCTCGGCATGACGGATTCTGGGTTCTCGGTGCCAGAAAGTGAGATTGCTCGATTTTGCTCAATGTATGGGCCGACCAATGGGGCGGTCCTGGGTGGGGCACTGGCGAGCCCCTTTGAGGATCGCGCGCCAGGGATTAAGCGGCTGGATGATATGACGACCAGCGCGTATCGGGATGTGCCCGCTTATTTGTCTGGCGGTGGTGGCCTCGTATCCACACTCGCGGACTATGGCCGATTTTGCTCGACGCTTTTGGGTGGCGGTGCGCTCGAGGGCAACCGGATTCTCTCGCCCAAAACGCTCGAATTCATGCGGCTTAATCAGCTGCCCGAGAATCGCGATATGGCCGCTATGGGGCAACCTATCTGGAGCGAAACCACGTACGAGGGCATCGGGTTTGGCATTGGTTGGGCGGTGGTGATTGACCCTGCGACGGCGAATATCGTGACGTCAGCCGGGGAGCATCATTGGGGCGGCGCGGCCAGCACGTTCTTCTGGATTGACCCGGCGGAAGACCTGTACGTGGTGTTTCTGACGCAGCTAATGCCGTCATCAACGTACCCGCTTCGTCGTGAACTGAGAGCCCGGGTCTATCAATCACTGATCGATTAGCGTTCTGCGGCAATCCGATTAATCTTGTTGAATTCTTAACGGGGGCTTCACGTCTACTTCACGCCTCGGGGCTAAAGTTCGCATCGTTTCCCCCGAGGACCCCCTAGTCCTCAACCTCGAGTCTAACCGGCACCCCCCGGCCGGTTGGGCTCCCCTTGAGGTCTGAAAATGCCTAATCTAGTGTTAAATCGGGCGCAAGTTGAAAGCCGAGCACCCCGAATTTAAGCCAGCTTCATCAGGCCAAAGGTCCTCTCAACC
>JALRJG010000367.1 GCA_023261215.1 Pseudomonadales bacterium
CCAATGCGATGTCTGCAAGTTTAGAGATGTTGTAGGTGCCCAGCACTTCGGAAGGGCCGAAAGCGCCGGTGCTACTGGTAATGGCGATGGCGCCTCTTTTTCTCTCGATCATGTCGGGGGCGACCATCTTGGCCAGCCAAAGATTCGAACGCACGTTCGATTCCATGATCTTGTTGTAGGCTTCATCAGGAATATCCAGGATGGAACCGTAGAAGGGGTTGACGCCGGCATTGGCGATCAAGATATCAATTGGTCCTAAGCGTGAGCGGGTTTCATCAACCAAGGCTTGCAGTTGATCTTTGTAACCAATATTGCAGGCAATCGGGATGGCGGCTTCTCTACCGCAGCGCTCATTGATCTCCGCTGCCGTCTCTTCGCATTGATCCGCCTTTCGACTGGATACCACCACACGAGCGCCATGTTCAGCGAGCCCCTCAGCCATGCTTTTGCCCATGCCTTTGGACGAGCCTGTCAAAAGGGCGACTTTTCCAGTTAGATCGAAAAGAGATGTTTCCACCACGGTATTGCTCCTGGGTTAGCTTGCTTTTCCGCATGGTACTGAATCTTGCTGGGATCGGCATCTCATGATTCATCAACGCTGGCGTCAGGGGTGTTGCCTAGCGCATGAGATGTGTTTAGTTTCGAGGGGTATCACTTGGCACCGGATGCTCGACAAGCCTCAGGTGCCATCATCATGAATTTAGATATGACAGCGTTAACCCTCAACTGAAGAGGCGAGATGCAGCTGCGAATGAAGGAGGTGTCAGCCATGGCTTGGGATTTCGAAACAGACAAAGACTATCAACTGCTTTTAGATTGGGCGGACAACTTTGTTCGAACCAAAGTCATGCCGCTCGATGTGGTGCTTGGTTCAGCGATGGAGTATCAAGACCCGGACTTTATTCGCTTGGTTCGTCCTTTGCAGCAGGAAGTCAAAGACATGGGCCTTTGGGCCTGTCACCTTGGGCCTGAGCTGGGCGGTCTTGGCTTTGGGCAGTTGAAGCTCGCGCTACTCAACGAAATCTTAGGACAATCACGATTCGCATCCGTGGTCTTCGGGTGTCAAGCGCCAGATACGGGCAACGCCGAGATCTTGGCCCACTATGGTTCGGAGGATTTAAAAGACCGGTATCTGAAGCCGCTGCTGAATGGCGAAATCGCGTCAAGCTACTCGATGACGGAGCCTCAAGGGGGCGCAGACCCGACGCAATTCACGTGCATGGCCGTGCAAGATGGTGATGAGTACGTCATCAACGGCGAGAAATGGTTCTCCTCCAATGCGCGTTACGCCAGCTTTTTGATTGTGATGGCAGTGACCGATCCTGAAGCCTCGGCGCATGCAAGAGCAACGATGTTCGTGGTGCCAACGGATGCTGACGGGGTTGAAATCGTGCGTAATGTCGGGGTGGGTGAGGAAGGGCCAAATCACGGAACCCATGCCTACGTCCGCTATACCGATGTTCGAATTCCAAAAGAGAACATGCTCGGGCCGCGAGGCCAAGGGTT
>JALRJG010000368.1 GCA_023261215.1 Pseudomonadales bacterium
ATACCTGCCGACCTACAACTTGCCCAATGTTCACCTTGTCGATACGCGAGGGCAGGGCGTAGACGAATTTACTGAAAAAGGCGTGATGTTTGACGGCAAAGAGTACGAAGTCGATTGCATCATCTTTGCCACGGGCTTTGAAGTCGGTACCGACTATTCTCGGCGGGCAGGGTATTCCATCATCGGGGTGGACGGTCTGACGGTGTCACAAAAATGGGCAGGCGGACTTTCCACTTTTCACGGGATGCATTCGAGGGGCTTTCCGAACTGCTTCTTTTTTGGCCCAGCGCAGTCGGCCTTTACTGCGACCTACACTTTCTCTTTGGACGAGAACAGTGTTCACCTGGCGCATATCATGACGGAGCTGAAAAAGCGAAACATCACTCGCGTCGAAGCTAGCCAGTCGGCGGAAGAGGCTTGGGTACAAACCATCATCCAAAAGGCGAGACTGACGGAGGAATTCCAAAAATCGTGCACGCCAGGCTATTACAACAATGAGGGTCACGTGAATGTGAACCCGCAGAATAATACCTATGGCGGTGGCCCAATTGAGTTCTTCAAGCTTATGAAGAAGTGGCGAGCCAAAGGTAACCTTGAAGGTCTGGAGCTCAGTGCCTAGTGCGATGACGTGAGTAGCAGCACGTAGATAATGAGCAGGCGATCGATAGTTTCTAAGGATGGGTGTGATGAGGATATGGCTTAGCTTGCTTGCCGCGGCGCTGCTCTTTGGTTGTAGCGAGCAATTGCCCATCGCGAGCGGGGCGCTTGAAGGCCGTCTAGCACCCATTCCGAACAGCTGGGCTCAGGTGGCTCAAGATGACATCATCCAGCTGGAGACATCCAGCGTCGAAGGGCCTTACTCGGTGAACCTTTGGACCGTGGCCATCGATGGTGATCTGCATGTGTTTGCGGGTGATAACTACGCGAACTGGGTTGAGAACATTGACGCTGACCCTCGCGTGCGACTTGAATCTGAGGGCGAAGTATTTGAGTTAATCGCCACTCGAGTCACCCATGAGGCGCATTTTGAGCGCTTTGCCCAGGCCTGGGAGACGAAGTACGGGAATCGACCGAGAAACGAGAATGTGGACGAGACCTATCTGTATCAATTGACGCCTCGTGGACCCTAGGCTAATCGATTGGGCAACGGTCACCCTCGCAGGGCGGCAGACGAGACCACTGCTCACGCTGGCAGAAAGCAAAAACGCATCCCTCAATTTCTAACTGGTCAGGACTGATGAGTGTGAGGCTGGCCTTGTAATCTCGCCCATGATCGGGGTGGTAGACGCGACCCTTAGGGTAGTGCGTTTGCCCAGACACTAAAGCACCAAAGTCCATCAAAAGATTCATGCCAAGCACCGGTCGAGCGCGAAGCGTCCGATCTTTATTTTTTACGTCGAGCAATTGGGATTGATCGATATGCTCGGGGAGAAGCAGCCGCTCTATCACTCCGCAAAGCTGCCCACCACAATCCCGGACATCAATGACTGATTGTGACGTCAAC
>JALRJG010000369.1 GCA_023261215.1 Pseudomonadales bacterium
GTGCCCACGACGCAGGTCCCTGGACAATAGCCAGAAACGGCCCAACCAATACCAAAAATAGCGCCACCTGCTGCGATTCCCCACAAATAGGCGGGTTTCACGCTCATATGGGCTAATTGTCCGAGGTCAAGCAAGTAGATACCCAAGGTGCCAACCCCGATCGCGGTCATCATCAACTTAATAATGGTCATATCTTTGAGTAGGAGCGTTCCTAGAATATTTCGATAGCTTGACGCACCCCCAAGATAAAGAATCGCACCGAAGGCGCACCCAATGAGAAATCCAATCATTAAAGTCATGACTAGTTACCTCGCTGACGAAAGAGGAATTTGGCTGTCAGGATGGCAACGGAGAAGGTCACGATCCCGAAAACAAAGGAACCGACGGCAAGCTGAGAAATGCCGCTGATCATGTGCCCGCTTGTGCAGCCCCCAGCCAGCCGCGCGCCGAATAGCAAGAGTAGGCCGCCGACGAAGGCTGCACTCAGGCGCTTGATTTGCGAAGGGCCAAACCGAGTGGCCCAAAGTTGGGGCATGGATCCCTTGTCTTGCGCAGGTTGCTTGTGTCCCAGCACTTTGGAGGTCACGGCAGCCCCAATTAGCATGCCAAAGACCAACATCCAACCGTAACCAACGCCCCAATCTTGTTTGGTGCCATATTTCGCAAGATACGTATTCCCCTCAGCCATTTCCGGCGCGATGCTGTGCAGGGCAATCGCGTCTGTCACCACAAATTGCGTTGACACACCGAGTGGCGAAACCAGATAGGTCGCGAGCGTGAGTAGAAGTCCAAGCGAAACACCCGCGGCTCGCCAGGAAATGATTGGCTTATCATTCATATGAATATGCCTGTTTGTTATATGATAGATCAGCAATTTAGCATGTTAGATTATTAAATAAAACTTATATAAGGAGGTTGAGTGCTCGGGTTTTGGCGCCCTTTGTTGTTGATTCTGTGTGCTTTGAGCCTGCGGGCGGAATCGGTTGAACCCTTATCCCTTACGCGAGTGTCGGATGTGGTCTGGGTGGCTGTAGGCGAAACCGCGGCCCCGTCCTATCAGAACGCAGGGCACAACAACAATCTCTCGATTATCCTGGGGGACGCCGAGGTCATGGTGGTCAACGGGGGCGATAACGCCTGGCTAGCAGAAAGGCTGCATGCTGCCATTCGACGCTTAACTGATAAACCCGTGACTTGGGTGATCAATGAAAATGGCCAAGGTCATGCGTTCTTGGGCAACAGCTATTGGCGCGACCAAGGCGCGCGTTTGTTCGCGCATCAGGATGCGCTGGCGGACATTCAATCGCGGGGCGAATACGTCCTGGATGCAATGCGCAAGCGAAACAGGGAGAAGGCCTCAGGCACTGCCATTGCATTGCCAGAAGCGATTAATGAGGATCGATGGATTGTGCCTATCGGCGGTGTCGAGGTTCAGGTGCTTCGATTTGGTCCCGCTCACTCGCCAGGCGATGTGTCTGTTTGGTTGCCAGGAGAGGGGATT
>JALRJG010000036.1 GCA_023261215.1 Pseudomonadales bacterium
GTACCCATAACAGCAGTACGAAGAACGCGGCCAAGGGAATGCTGCCGAGCAAAATATAAGGCCGATACCGACCCCACTGAGTTCGAGTCCTTTCAGCAATGATGCCCATCGCAGGATCGGTCACTGCATCCCAAGCGGAGCCTATGAAGAACAAAAAACCGGCGACTTCATTGGGTAAACCTGCAACATCGGTATACCAATAAAGTAAAAAGAATGCGGTGCCGCTCCAGTACAGATTCATGGCGAAGTCGCCAACGCCATACCCTGCAATCAACCGATTTGTGATTTTTGTGGTCGCCATGGTTAGCGATCCTTCAACACTTCGTCGATCACCTTCAATCGTTCCGCTTTTTCAGGGCTGTCCGGCAAGATATGTTCCCAACGATCGGCTGCCTTCGCGCCACGGAGCCATTTCTCTGGAAATTCAGCAGCTTTGCTTCGGTCTTCATGCCTGAAAACAGCGCCTTGATTGAACTTGCGCGTGTACGGCACCGTGTGCTGCCCCTGATTGTTTTTAAGAGAGTCATACAACTTTTGCCGCATCGCGACTTTCACTTCGAGAAGTGCAGGGTCCTCGATCAGGTTGTTGCGCTCACCCGGATCTGCATCTAGATCAAACAGTTCTTCTGTATCCCAGACACCGTGATATTGAACATATTTGTATTGATCGGATCTCAACGCGAACACCGTTGGCGTTTGGGGGTAATTGAACTCCCAGTAGTACTCGTAGGTCAGTTCTTGACGCCAATCTGATCCAGAGGCTCCATCCTGCGCAAGGCGCGCAAAGCTCATGCCGTCATAATGATCTGGCATCTCAGCATTGGCGAGTTCTAGAACCGTAGGGGCAATGTCGATGTTCGCGACCATCTGCTCAACCGTTGCGCCTGCAGGGAAGGAAGGCCCCACCGCAAGCAGCGGCACCCGCATCGATTCCTCGTAAGCGTTTCGCTTATCAATGAGACCGTGCTCGCCGAAGAGAAAGCCGTTGTCACCCATCAACATCACCACCGTGTTGTCACCCAGGCCTTCTGCATCGAGCCAAGCGCGAACGCGACCAATGCTGTCATCAACCGCGGAGAGCGTTCGATGATATTCCCTCTTGAAATCCTTGAGAGGTAGATGACTGTGGTAAGGGAAATCGGTGCCGTGCCAACTGTTGCGCTGATTAATCACCCACATAGGCGCATCGTCGCCGGGCGCGGGCGGTGTGCCGAGCTTGATCTCCGCGTTCGCGTATTGATCAACGTGACGCTCAGCCGGTTCGAACGTGGCATGGACCGCTTTGTGCGACAAATACAAAAAGAAAGGCTTGTCTGCATCGCGGCCATTGAGGAACTCCATGGCGTAATCGGTCAATTCGTCGGTGATGTAACCCTTTTGAGGCACGTCCTCACCGTTTACATTCAAAATCGCGGGCTGACCAAAGGCATCCATAGGATAGTAATTGCCCTGCCCAGGGAAGCTGACCCAGTAGTCAAACTCAGGGCGTGGGTCAGAAATATGCCCGCCCATGTGCCACTTTCCAATAAAGGCGGTTTGATACCCCGATTCCCTCAAACGCTTTGGAAACAGTTCTAAACCTTCGGGTAGCGGACTGTTGTTATCCACCACGCCATGGTTGTGCATCATCTGGCCGGTCAAGATACTCGCTCGACTGGGCGAGCAGAGCGATGTCGTGACAAACGCGTTTTTAAAGTGAGTGCCTTGCTTCGCAAGGGCATCCATATTCGGCGTATCCAAAATAGGATTCATAAATCCCATCTCATCAAACCGTTGATCATCCGTCAGAATGAAAATGACATTCGGCGGCTTGTCTTGTGCGATCGCGAGACCCGCCGCCAAAGAATAGAGTAAAGACAATACAGTGAGAGTAGCGCCCCGCACGGCGCTTGCCACAAAAGACGATCGCATTTGAATCTCCCCAGATCAGCTGCGTTTATTTCGACCCGAACGATGCAACACCTTTTCAGATGGTGGAGCACAAAGAATCAAGCCCTGGCCAGTCAGGCCAAGCGCATCATCGCATAGGCCATTTATTAAGGACGTAACCTAACACACATTGGTCATGCTGCTGAGCGAATCTCGGTTCGAGATCGGTCCTTTATCAGCCGACACCTTGCTGTTATGTGGTCTATTCCGCTGAGTTCTGGTGATTTAAGCTGTTTCTAGCTTATATCCAAGTCCGCGGTTCATGATCACAACACAACCACTCTCACCCAACTTTGGCGTCGAACTCGATCGCAAGCTGATGTTGGTCGATCTATCTGACGCCGATGTCGAGGCGCTAAAGCTCAACATCGCGCGTGCGGGGGTCTTGGTTGCCCGAGATCAAGTCATGACGGCCGATGCTCAAGCGCAATTTGCGGCACGGTTGGGAGAGCTTTTCCCCAGCGCCAAACCGAATCAAACAACGCCCGAAGGGCTGATCAGGATTAAAGCGGATGAGCGCTCAAAGGGCGCACCGGGGACGACTTGGCACTCGGACGTCTCAAGCGATGCGAGACCGCCTTCAATCTCTATGCTCCGAATGGAAGTCGTGCCCCCGGTTGGCGGAGATACACTGTTTATGGACATGCGCCAAATCTTTGCGTCCTTCTCGCCCAGTCTACAAAGCTTGCTCAAGGGGCTCACGGCACGCCACGACCCGATCGGCCACTACCTTTATCTGAGCGGTCAAAAGGCGTTGCATGAATTGGCATCAGCCCACCACCCCATCGTCCGACAAATCCCAGAGACTGGCGATCAAGCCCTCTACGTGAATGAGGGGTTCACCCGAGGTATTGACGGTCTGCCGCAGGCAGAGCAAGACATGCTCCTCAACTTCTTACTCAAAACCATTCGCGAAAATGTCATCGCGCAGCTCAGAGTAAAGTGGCAACCCGACACCGTCGTATTTTGGGACAATCGCATCGTTCAACACCATGCCGTATTTGATTACTTCCCGCACAAGCGATTGGGGTATCGAGCCACGGTTCGGGGCGAAGTCCCCGTGGCTGCCGCTTAGATCAACTTAGATGCTTTCAAGCTTCCGCCGCGGCTCGACTAAGTGCGATGACATCATTCGGCGCGAGTGCGCCTTGCCCTGTCTCAAGGCTTGTATGATTGAACCTAATGAAAGGGGGATGCGGGATCACGAATCACCCAGGCTTCTTACTCTCGGATGGGATTGCCCACATTGAAGACGCTTGAACCATACGTTTTGCCTTGAATTCGCTCGACCTCTGGCGGAAACGTCGATCTCTTCTCCTCGTAATAGCGAGTACGCCAATCGCCCTCACTCGCGAGGTTATACGTTGCATACAAGGCTCGACGAGAACTTGATGTTTGATTAGGGCCCGAACGGTGCGGCAGAAAGGAATCAAAAATAACGAGATCACCCGGCTCAGTTTCAATTGGCTCCCAGGCGATTTGGCTTGCCACCTGGTCGGTTAATGTGAGGTCCGGCTTTGCCTCTAAGCTTCGACCTCGACCCGGGTGCGGGCCAACCTCCAAACATCCGTTGGCAGCATTCGTTGGATCGATGCTCAACATCACCGTGACATGAAGGTTTTGCCCAAAGCTCGAAAACGCCGGCGCATCCTGGTGGGGTGCGAATCCGCCCGCGCCTGCGAGTTTGAAATTAATCTTCTCCTTGAACAGCACCACGGGCTCGCCAAACAAGGCGCGCAGCACCTGCTTAATACCTTTGCCGTTACACACCGCGTCGAAAACTGGCGCGTATTGGATGAAGTTTTCTAACCTGCAAAGCATTCGTGGGTTTGAAGGCGTCGATTCAAAATATTTCATCCATCGCCCTGGGGTCTCTGGCCAAGTTTCGAGATCGCGCGTGATGTCGCTTAATGCGAGCATCTCGTTTGGATCGTACCAACCCCTCAGGACGAGAACGCCCGTATCACTCCAACGCTGCAGCTCTTCCTCAAGTAAGGGCCTTTCCGCGCATCGTTTAAAGAGTGCTCGATAATCGGCCAGCGTCGTTTGCGCAGGAACCGCTGACTTTGCGGCCTCATCCCAAGCTCGAAGCCTCAACGCTGGGACCATAAGCGGATGGCGTTCGAAATCATCGATCTCTGTGCCATTCATCGGGCCGCCTTGATAGGCCAGCGTGGCAACGCTGGCGGCAGAAAGTCGCGCCCGGTAGGCCTCGTCTCTTGCCACCAAATAGCGCTTGGCTCTGACGTGAAGCTCCACGAGTTCTGCAACTTCCGGGGTTAGCCCTCGTGCTCGAATGAACTGCGCACCCAATTGCTCATGATCAGCAGCACCCAAAGAAGCCATCGCCTTTGCCTTGGGGTCACACCAGTGACCAATATCATGTAGTAATGCCGCGAGAACCTCGGTGTCTGGGGCATGCGCTTTTCTGGCCAGTTCCGCCGTCTGCAACGCGTGCTCGAGCTGACTCACTGGCTCGCCAATATAGTCCAGTTGGGCAGCAGCTGAGAGCAGATCAATCCAAGCGTTCGTATCCATGCGCGCAGTCTAATTGAGGCTGGGAATTTTGAAAGCAGATTGCTTAATCGTTTTAGACTTCGTCTCGCCATCCTGCCCAGCGGAAAAAGATCTGTGGGACATTTCGCGCGCAGCTGTTAAAGGAGCGAAGCGCGAGAGCGCCTCACAGGAGCACCTAACAAGAGTGACTTGAACCGCGCGATCAAACCAGCCTGCGACGGCTCCATAGATCAAGCTAGGGCTCTGCCCGATCGAGTAACCGCTTGAACTGGTGATAGAGTTCTTCACGCCATGACGGATGAGCTGTGAGCAGATCGGCGATCGGCTCAAAAGCTGTGACCAGTGCATCAAATGCCCGGTCTGCCGTTTGACTCTCTTCGATGAGTTGGCCCAATTGATGAGCCCACGGGTCTTGGACTTCGAAGGTCTTGCCAGACAACGTACGGCCCCACTGCCAAACAAGCCAGGCTGCAACCACCTGCGTCAACGCCGGGCTCGCTTGCCCCCGCACCAGGCGTTCGCGAAGGGGCGCGAGCACGCGCTGGGGCAACTTCTGACTGCCGTCCATGGCGATCTGAAATAATCGATGGTTCAAATGGGGGTTCTTAAACCGAGTGATCAGTGATTGGCAATAACCATCCAATACGGATGAATCTGCATCATCAAGAGTCGTCCGAGCTTCTCGCCAAATGTCCCGCACCAGCGATGCGATAACAGCGTCATCAACCGCTTCGTGCACATATTCAAATTCGAGCAGCCCACCCATATAAGCCATGGCTGAGTGCGCTGCATTCAACAGGCGCAACTTTCGGTGCTCCCACTCGGTCACGTCCTTGCTGTACTCAACCCCAACACGGTCAAGCGGCGGTTTCTCGCCTTTGAAGTTGTCCTCGATCACCCATTGGGAAAATCGCTCAGTGATCGCTACCGCCTGATCTTGAACGCTGAGATGTGATTCAACCCAAGTGAGATCCTCCGTCGTCACCGCGGGTGCAATACGATCCACCATGGAACAAGGAAAGGACACCGCTTCTTCGATCCATGCGGCCAACGCAGGGTCATGATGTCGCGCCAGACTCAGAACGGCGTGCCGACACTGACGCCCATTATTTGAAAGGTTGTCACAGGAAAGAATGGTCAGTGGACCATGTTCCATAGCACGGCGACGTCGAAGCCCCGCGGCCAAGAATCCAATGGCTGTTTGAGGCTCAAGCAATGAATCTAAATCTGCCGACACGGCTGCATCGAGGGTATTGAGTTCATTAGAACCGACCTCAAGGCCATAACCCTTCTCGGTGATCGTCAGAGTCACCAATTGAGTATCGGCTGCTGCAATCAATTCAATCAGCGCCTCGGGATCTCGACCAGCATGAATCACGCTCTTGATCGACCGGACGATCCGCTCGCTCGACCCTTGATGGCCTCGGGCAACATGTAAAAACAAGCCATCTTGTGGATTCAATTGATGCAGCGCCGTGTCAGTTCGAAGTGAAACGCCTTGAATCATCCACGGATCTTCGCCCGTTGAAGCGAGGATCTCATTCATTTGATCGAAATACAGCGCTTGATGCGCGCGATGAAAAGCACCGACACCGATATGAACGACCCTACAAGGTAGATCCCGCGAGTAATCGCTGGTCTGAAACTTTCGCAGAGTGTCATTGTGCAGGACCGCACCGCTCAAACGATTCAACATGGGGCTCGTGTCAGTCAATTAAACAATTAGATGCCTCAGAATAACGCAGTTCGGGGCGCAGATTTCTGGCTACCGCCCATTTAAGACACGCATCGACTTATGAGAGGCGTCGACTTAAATGAGACAACGACCGCCGGCTGAGGACCATCCCTGTACTTTGATGTCAGCGGCCAAATGAGGCCGAATTTGCACAGACCCCTCTTAACATCCATGCAAGCAACGAACTGGGCCCGCAGCCGAGAGGTCTGATGTACACTGCGAGTCCGGACTTCGAGACTCAAAGGGACTGACTATGCGCTGCCTTGCTCCTTATACAGAGAGATATATCATCACGCGACTGCTGCTGGCAGGGCTATTCGCACTCTGCTTCAGTGTGAAAGCGGCCGAAAAAACAGCCGAGAGTGAAGAAGATTCGACGCCATTTAACACGCCCGAATTGGTTGTCGCCGATGCGGACCCTTTGGTCCTCGGCTTTGTCGACGCACGTTCGAAACAGAATCTCAATGGGACTTGGAATTTCCTAGTTGACCCCATGGGTGTGGGCGCGCCCGGGGGGTTCTTTGGCGGCTGGGCCAGCACTCGAACGCCAGTCGATGAATGGCAATTACTCGAATACAGCTACCCCACCGCAAGGCAAATACGCGTCCCCGGCGATTTCAACACCCAATTTGAAGACGTGTTCTTCTACCGAGATCGCGTGTGGTACCAGCGGGTGGTCGACGTCGTGCGGAAAGCCGATACGCGGTATCACCTCTGGCTGGGGGGCGCCAATTTCGATGCCACGATTTTCTTAAATGGCAATCCCATTGTTCGTCACCAAGGTGGTTATGTGCCATTTTCTATTGATGTCACCGATCAACTGATTGAAGGCGCCAACGACCTCGTGGTCTGGGTCAACAACCGACTTGGCACCGACACGGTCCCTACAGAGAGAACCGATTGGTGGCCTTATGGTGGCCTCGCGCGCGATGTCATGCTCGTGGAGACCCCCAGCGCCTATATTGTTAACGCTAAGTTTGAACTGGATGAAGACGGTAAAGGGCTTGAAGGATCAGTTCAAACCCGTGGATTTAACGCTGGCGACAGGGTCAACATTTCAATCCCTGAGCTTAGCGTTAAAACCTCAGCGCAGGTCAATGAGGACGGCCTTGCCACCTGGCAAGCAAACGCCAAGCCGACGCTCTGGCACCCTGATAATCCAAAGCTTTATGAAGTCTCCGTCACTGCGGGACAGGATCGAATTCAAGATAGCATCGGATTCAAAACCATTGAGACCCAAGGCCATCAAGTGCTCCTGAACGGCCAACCCATTCGCTTTACCGGTATCTCGACCCACGAGGAACCGATCGGGCGTGATGGCGTGGCCTACTCCGAGCAAGATATGCGCGCCATCTTCGCCGAAGCCAAAGCGTTGGGCGCTAACTTCGTTCGCCTAGCTCATTACCCTTACTCACGACATGCGGCCAAAGTGGCTGATGAAGTGGGGTTGCTGCTCTGGGAGGAGGTCCCTATTTACTGGAACATCGCTTGGGAAAATGAGGAGACCCTCGCCATTGCCAGGGATCAAGTGGCCCGGCTCGTTCAACGAGATTGGAACCGAGCAAGCGTCGCAGTTTGGTCCGTCGCCAACGAAACCCCCTACTCTCAAGCCAGGATGACCTTTCTGGGTCAATTGATCGATGATGTGAGAGGGATGGACGATACCCGGCTTGTCTCGGCAGCACTGCTCGGCGCCATGAACCGAGAGCTCCAAGGTGTGATTCTCCATCTGGCCGCGGAAGGTCTCGTCAGCGACATACCAAGTGAGCCAGAAAAAGCGATCTTCAAAGCAATTCTCGATAAAGCCGGTGACCAAGCGCCCGAGGCGGGCAGCGGCTTTGCGATCGTTATCGAAGACCCCTTGGGTGAGCTGGTCGATATGGTGAGTTACAACGAGTACTTCGGTTGGTACTACTCGCGCGGGATTGCGCCGCAACTCGGGGTCAGTGAAAAAACCGTTCGACAGCTCATCTTGAAGTTCATGCCCCAAATGGAAATGCGTTCCGCCTTCGATAAACCCATGTTTATTTCCGAATTCGGCGCCGGTGCAAAATCCGGTAAGCGAGGGGAAGGCGTCTGGACCGAGGACTACCAGGCCGCTGTTTATCGCGCACAGGTCGCAATGCTTGCCAACAGTCCGCAAGTTCAGGGTATGACACCCTGGATTCTCAAAGACTTCAGAGCCATGCTCAGAACGCTACCGGGCATCCAAGACTATCGGAATCGGAAGGGCATCATCGACGAAAATGGCCGCCACAAACTCGCCTACGATGTCCTGAAAGACTTCTACAACAGTGACTGGGCTAAGCCTTAAGGGTCGAAAACGTTCAATGAGCCAAACCAGACCTTTAAGCCTCGATCCGGATCGATTGTTTCCCATCGAACCCAAGTCGCGCGCCCTCAGCCAAGCACTCTACGACCAAGTACGGGATTTACCCATCATTTCGCCCCATGGGCACACCGATCCGAGCTGGTTCGCCGACAACGCTCCTTTTGAGGATGCGCTGTCGCTTTTAGTCGTTCCAGATCATTACCTATTAAGGATGTTCTACAGCCGCGGAATCGATTTGAGCGAACTTGGAGTACCTGATCGAGACGGACGCGTCTCCGTGTCCCGGCGCGAGGGCTGGCGGACTTTCGCCAAGCACTACCACCTGTTCCTCGGCACACCCTCAAGGCTATGGCTCGACGCCACCTTCCAAAATATCTTTGGCCTACAGATGACATTGACCGATCAGACCGCTGATGACTACTTTGATCACATCAATGAGCAGCTCGTGAAGCCCGAATTCAAGCCACGTGCTTTGCTCGATCGATTCAATGTTGCCTTTATTGCCACCACAGAACATGCGCTCGACCCGCTGCCGCATCACCAAACGCTTCATCAGCTCAATATGACGCAAAGGGTCACGACCACCTTTCGACCTGACGATGTATTGGATCCAGATTTCAATGGGTTCGTTGACAACGTTGAATCCCTCAGCGCACTCACCGGCGAATCCACGACCACTTTTAAGGGATACTTGAACGCACTGCGACATCGTCGGAGCCACTTTAAGTCACTGGGCGCAACTGCCACCGATCATGGACCTGCCACACCATTGACCGCGAATCTTGAAGCCGCCAGCGCCGAAAAATTGTTCGACCGGTGCATGGCGAAAACAGCAACAGCCGACGAACGCGCGTTGTTTCGCGGGCAGATGTTGACTGAAATGGCCAAGATGAGTCTCGACGACGGACTCGTCATGCAAATCCACCCTGGATCATCAAGAAACCACAATCCGCAGCTCTTTGGCGCGTACGGCCCCGATAAGGGCGCGGACATTCCAAAGCGCGTTGACTACTGCGAATCTCTAAAGCCTCTACTCGATGCCGTGGGCAACGACAAGCGCCTCACGCTGATTGCGTTTACCTTAGATGAATCCAATTACGCTCGGGAATTGGCGCCGCTGGCAGGGCATTACCCAGCGCTTAGGCTGGGTCCACCTTGGTGGTTCCACGACAGCCCAGAGGGCATGCTACGGTACCGACGATCGGTGACTGAAACGGCTGGGTTTTACAACACCTCTGGTTTCAATGACGATACGCGAGCCTTCTTTTCAATTCCCGCGCGGCACGACATGGCGCGGAGAATGGATTGTCGATTCCTAGCCGAATGGGTGATGGAGGGGCGAATCGATGAGGACGACGCAATGAACTTGATCTCCGTTTTGACGCTTGATCTGGTGCTTGAGGCTTATCGTTTAGACCCAAACATTTTGGGCATCGCGCCACATCAAAGAACGAGCCACTCAGAAACTGATCCC
>JALRJG010000370.1 GCA_023261215.1 Pseudomonadales bacterium
CCCTGAATACATCAGGTCATACCCGATGAAGAGATACATAATGCAAGCTATTGCAAACAGCGCCACGTTCTTAGTCAGAATTTCAGACGTATTTTTAGCTCGGACCAGTCCTGCTTCCAGCATGGCGAATCCAGGCGCCATGAACATCACAAGCGCTCCCATCACCAAGAAGTAGAACGTATCCAATGCATAACTGATTTGGACCGCTGATTCTTCCACGATTTTCTCCTTGTCCCCTCGATCAGGGATTGTTTCAACTGAGCACCGACCCTTCGGCGCGCCTCGACTCAAGACTGGTTGTTCGATGGTTCGAAGCAAATCAAAAGTCATCTGTCGCCTGTCTTTGCAAAGCTGATGCCAACCTCTCGAACCGCTCGGATTCACTGCGAAAGCGCTCAGATGGCCCACCCTAACGAGGTTTTCCGGTCATTCGTGGTGCAACGCCGCGCTTCAAGGCCTTAAGGTAGTGCACGAATCATCCGACACCGCCCCGATTAAGTGCGCCGAGCCATGACACACAGGAACAAGGACGGCAGATTTGGGAATGCAGGCGAGGCGCGCAAGTTCAAGCCGGCTTGTTGGTCAAAAACTGCGACGAGCATCAGCAATACTTTTCTCAACTGGAGCGCGACCGTGGGTGAGAGCCGATAGGCCCAGCATTTCAGGGCCTCACAAATAAATTTCGATTGAGGAATTAAGCGGAAAAGGTGTGAGCGATTAACGCCTCACAATGAAAGCACGGACAAGCCACCGCCCAATGCCTCATGTCACGCGGATTGAACGCGTATCCTGAACGAACGCAATGAAAAGCCGGGCGCTAGGCATTCACCCTGAATGACCCAATCATCTGAGCATGTGGGATCAAAAGAGACCGCGAGGCTCAATCACCCACAGGCACCTCAAACGCCTGAACCCACCGCAGGGTCCAACATCGCCTGAATCACTCGGCCATTGAAGGCAACCAGAGTACCAGGGCATCGAAGTAAAAAATGGTGGCCAGCCCGAGAAGCTGAAGGCCGATAAAAGGCACCACGCCCCGATAGATCGTCTCGACCCGGATCCCCTGGGGAGCGACCCCTTTCAGATAAAAGATCGCGAACCCGACCGGGGGCGTTAAGAACGCTGTTTGTAAGCAGACGGCGAACAGAACCGTAAACCAAATTAAGTCAAACCCCAGATCCAAAACCACCGGGGCCACAAGTGGTAGCACAATCAGCGTAATTTCAATCCAATCCAACACGAAGCCGAGCAGAAACGTCACAAGCAAAATGGTCAATAAAATACCGGTGGGCTCAAAAGGTAGGCCTAAAAGCAAACGAGCGATCAGTGCATCTCCACCCAATCCACGCAAGACCAAGGAAAAGGCTGTCGCACCCAGAAAAATAGCGAAGATGTACGCTGTCGTTTGCGTCGTTTCAACGAGCGCGTCTCGCATCACCTCTCGGTTAAGTCGACCCGCGGCCCAAGTGAGCATCAATGCGCCAAACGCACCAACGCC
>JALRJG010000371.1 GCA_023261215.1 Pseudomonadales bacterium
GTATCAGTTAATCGCCCATTCTCGTTCTGCCAACGGCACGGTAGGCACGCCAGAGTTGCAGTTAAGCCATTACTGATGGATGGACTGCTGCCCTCGATGATTGGATGTATGGAAACTAGAAAGGTTGGGACAGTTAACGTGAACGCTCACGAAGGCTGTGATGCCGTTCAGCGTCTTGACTCGTGAACTTGACGCTTAGACGTGCAGAAAACCGAAAGAATCGCTCGGAGGGAAACAACCTGCCTAAATCCGGATCAATGAGCGATCGTCCATCATCGCGTCGTATTGTTTCTGGACGAGCTTCAGCCACTTAGGGTGCGTCAGTATCCAGAATTGTTCTGCCGCGATAGAGTCTGCAACCAGTTCGCCCACCTCATTAGGATGCATCCCTTGTTCAAGCGACGCCTGGATGTTCTGTGCGGTCTTGCCCGCTTTTTGGGAATCGCCTTTAGGCTTACCGCCCCCTGGCCGGTATGAAACCGAATGGCGACTGATGTTGGTATTGATGGGGCCAGGGCATAGGACCGAGGCGCGCACGTGACTTTTCTTTGCTCGAAGTTCTCGCTCAACCGACTGCATCAGCGCAACCACACCATGTTTGGCGACGTTGTAAGCGCCCATCATCTGACTCGAGAGTAATCCGGCCACTGAGGACGTCGCACTGATATGCCCCATATCTTGCGCCTCCAGTATGGGCAGGAATGTCTTCACCGCGTGGATTGGCCCCCAAAGGTCAACATTGAGAATCCATTCCCAGTCGCTCAGCTTGATGTTTCTGGCGGACGTCGGCAGCCCGACACCCGCGTTACTGCAAACCACGTGAACCTGACCAAACGTGCTGAGCGCGAGTTCTGCGAGTGCATCGACTTCTTCTGCTTTAGACACATCACAAAGCTGGGTTTGAACCGCGATGCCCAACGCACGCAATTCTTCGTTTGCCTGATGCAGCAATTCCTCATCAAGGTCAGCAAGCACCAGCTTCATTCCTCGCGTGCCAAACGCGCGTGCCATGCCAAGCCCGATGCCGCTCGCGCCGCCAGTGATTACCGCAACCCGCTCGTTCAAATTGATCATGGCGTTACCAATGCTTCGCTGTAGGGGGCTAATTCGTCTGCGCCCCAGTCTAACCAGTCCAAGAATACCGCCTCATTGTGTTCGCCCAGATGCGGAGCACCGCCCTGCACGCGAGCTTCGTTATTGCGGAATCGGTAAGGGGATTGCGGGATGGGTCTGGTTGACCCTGCGCGGTCATCAATTTGCGAAATGGTGCCACGGGCCTGGACCGAAGCCAGTTCACCAATGGCTTCACGCGGTCTGACATCGCCCCAGGCAATATTCATCTTGTCGAGAGCGGCAATGACCGCTTCCCGGGTACTGCACGTTTCGTTAAAAAATGTGTGAGCTGCCGCTCTTCTAGCCTCGATTTTTTTTTGGAGCGGAATGTTGTCCCCTTCAGGCAGACCATCCGTCAC
>JALRJG010000372.1 GCA_023261215.1 Pseudomonadales bacterium
AATTGTTACGTTTCATTAGGGAGATCAACTCTACCGGGCAAGCGTCCTCATCCATCAGACGGCCCATGCGCAAGCACCCTTGAAGCCCAAGCGAGATCTCCGTTTGCATATCCGCCAGCTTTTTCTGGATCAGCTGATTGGCAGCCAGTGGCCGACCGAATTGTTTGCGATCAAGCGTGTAAGTACGTGCGGCGTGCCAGCAGAATTCCGCCGCACCCATCGAACCCCAAGCGATGCCGTAACGCGCCTTGTTCAAACACCCAAACGGACCCGACAAGCCGGACACGTTGGGCAACAAGTTCTCTTCTGGGACTTCTACATCTGAAAGCGTAATACCGCCCGTAACCGAAGCTCTCAAACTGAATTTGCCTTCGATCTTGGGCGTTTCGAACCCTTTCATGCCGCGCTCAACCACGAAGCCTCGAATCTTACCATCGAGCTTTGCCCAAACCACCGCCAAATCTGCGATGGGGGAATTGGTGATCCACATCTTGGCGCCGTTGAGGAGATACCCGCCATCGATCTTCTCCGCGCGCGTGATCATGCTGCCCGGGTCTGAGCCATGGTCGGGCTCGGTCAGCCCAAAGCACCCCACCCACTCACCCGTCGCGAGCTTAGGGAGATACTTTTCGCGCTGCGCTTCGTTACCGTAGCTGTAAATTGGGTGCATCACGAGCGAAGACTGCACACTCATGGCCGAGCGATAGCCGCTGTCGACTCGCTCCACCTCTCTCGCTACAAGGCCGTAAGAAACGTAATTCACGCCGCTACAACCATACTTCTCAGGGAGCGTTGAACCCAAGAGCCCAAGCTCACCCATTTCATTCATGATTTCACGATGAAAGTGTTCCGACCGATAAGCCTCCTTCACTCGAGTGAGCAAGTGCTCTCGCGCGTACTCGCGAGCAGTGTCTCGAATGAGCACCTCTTCTTCCGTGAGTTGGTCATCGAGATAAAAAGGGTCTTCCCAGTTAAAGCTTGGCATCAGTCTTCCTTGCGTTTGCGTCGTTCGTTAGCACGCTCACTCGAGCGCCTAGTTTAAGGGGCGGGCCCAAATGGACCTCGTGCAGCCGCCCTGTTCTCCTATTCATCAGAAATCGAACAGGAACTTCCTCGCTCAGGGTTCAGGTCTGCGGCAGATCCCCGTAGAATCGCGGTCGCAGATTATAGTGCTTCGTACCTCGAAGGCCCACCCTCAGTCGCAATCCAAGGACAGCTCATGGCACTTGACCAAGACACGCTCAATCAATTGCTCGATACCCTGACTCGCTTTGTTCGCGAGCGCCTGCGGCCTCTTGAAGCGCAAATCGCGGCGGACGACCGAATCCCTGACCACGTTATTCAAGAGATGAAAGACCTTGGGCTCTTTGGACTGACCATTCCAGAAACCTACGGCGGCCTTGGCCTCAACATGCAAGAAGAGGTTGCTGTTGCGAGAGTGTTCGGCAGAACGTCA
>JALRJG010000373.1 GCA_023261215.1 Pseudomonadales bacterium
CCGCACTATCAGTTCGTGGACCGCGTCGGTGACACTTTTCGTTGGAAGTCAGAAAACGTGTCGACCAACGAAGTGGGTGAGATTCTTAACGGCTTCGATGACATTGAGTTTTGTAATGTCTATGGCGTTGAAATTCCGGGCGCGGATGGTCGAGCCGGGATGGTGGCCGTGACGCTGAAAGAACACGTTGCTCATCTCGATCTTTCCGCGTTTGCGGCCTACGCCGATCGTGAATTGCCCACCTACGCAGTGCCACTCTTTGTTCGTGTGCAGCGAGATATTGATGTGACAGGCACCTTCAAGATGGTTAAAGGCGATCTTCGAAAGGAGGGCTACGATATTCGTCAAACGAGCGACCCGATCTTTGTACGTTTGCCGGGTAGTGCAGACTATGTGGCCATGGATGATGCGACGCTCGACCGCATCCAGGATGGCAATGCAGGCTTTTGATTGATGCAGTTCTGGTTGGTCAAGTGCGAAATGAAGCCTGCCCGGCGTTGAACCCTATGTGATCGCGTCGCCGAGCAATGAGGGACGCGTGATGCTCGCCAAATGGCGTCGTGAAAGGGGGCGTCACGCAGCTTCGGCGTCTCTTCGATCCATGATGGTGGCTGATTCATCATTGACTGGGGAAAACGCCGCATTCGGGGACAGGTTTTTGGGAATTGGCGCAAGCGAGAGGATCTAACCATGGTGGCCTACGAATCAGCTCTAACGCTGGCGGGAAAAATTAAAGCGAAGGCGCTCAGCTCGAGAGAGTTAACCGAGCTTTACATCCAGCGAATCGAGCAATACGACGAGCAGATCAATGCGGTGGTGGTGCGAACCTTTGATGCGGCACTGGCCGCGGCCGATGCAGCTGATCAAGCACTGGCACAGGGCCGCGACTTGGGTCCGCTTCACGGCGTGCCGATGACCATTAAAGAATCGTACGTGTTGGCGGACACCCCGGCGACTTGGGGGCTTGAGGCATTCAAAGCCAACGTGTCTAAGACGGATGGTTTGGCAGTGAGCCGATTCAAAGGGGCAGGCGCTCACTTCTTGGGTAAAACCAACGTTCCTGTCGATCTGGCTGACTTCCAAAGTTACAACCCCATCTACGGGGTCACGGGCAACCCATGGGATACAAACCGAACGCCGGGAGGTTCCTCAGGCGGCAGCGCTGCAGCCCTCGCTGCAGGGCTCACGGCCCTTGAGGCTGGGTCTGACATTGGCGGCTCCATTCGAAACCCTGCGCATTTTTGTGGCGTTTATGGTCACAAACCGACCTACGGTATCGTCCCGATGCAAGGCCATGAGCTGGTGGCAGGGCAGCCCGAAGCCGATCTCGCCGTGTGTGGCCCCCTCGCGAGAAGCGCGGACGATTTAGCGGTTGCGTTGTCGATCATGGCAGGTCCCGCTGATCGCGAATCGCTGGGCTGGTCGCTTAATTTGCCAGGGCCGGAT
>JALRJG010000374.1 GCA_023261215.1 Pseudomonadales bacterium
ATTCTTGATCAAACCATATTTTATCCCTTGGGTGGGGGCCAGCCCGGCGACACGGGTTTTATTGAGGTTGAAGGTGTTGAATACGCCGTAACAGACACCCTGAAGGGAGATGATGGCTGCATTCGTCATATGCTGCGAGAAGGCACCGCTAGCGGCAATTTGTCTGTTGGTGCGCGAGCGCTGCTCCGCATCGATTGGCCACGTCGGTATGCGCATATGAGGATGCACACGGCCATGCATTTGCTAGGGTCTCTCATTCCTGTCCCCGTAACCGGTGGTCAAGTGGGCGCTGAAAAGAGCCGATTGGATTTCGACGTTGGTGAATTGAAATTGGACAAAGAAGGACTTACTGACGGGATGAACGCGTTGATTCGAGCCGACTCGGATCTCGAGTTCTCTTGGGTGTCAGATGCCTATCTCGATGCGAATCCAGACCTTGTCAGAACCATGTCTGTTGCACCCCCAAGAGGGGTCGGAGACATCAGAATGGTGCGCATTCCTCACGTCGATTACCAGCCCTGTGGCGGCACGCACGTTCATCGATTGTCTGAAATTGGCCCAGTTCGAGTGTCGAAAATTGAAAACAAAGGAAAACAAAATCGACGAGTTCACTTGCAATTTGATTCGGCTTAGCCTGCTGAACGCGTCAAAAGATACCCGCTTCTAGACCGATCGCCATGGCCTCACCCAATTGCTCGCACTGCTGGAGGTGTGTTTCTGTAATCGGCGTTTTCAAAATCAGTGCCTCCTGCACCTCGCGAAAGCGATAGCCTCGGCAAATTCGCTGAATGCTCTCGAGCGCGCCAACGCCATCCAACCCCGTTCCGATCACAATCGCCATGGCACGCCCTTGGAGTTGATTTTCAGTGGGGTAAAACGTCCGCTCAAAAAAGTCTTTGAGCAAACCCGCCATGGAGCCAAAGTGCTCAGGCGAAATAAAGATCACGCCGTCCATCCAAAGCAAATCGAGTTCATCTGCCTCCTGGGGCGCCTTGACCCTAATCGCAACATTGGCCTTTCGCGCACCCACTAGGACGGCTTCACCGAGAGTCCTGTTGGTTCCGCTCCGGCTGTGAATCAAGATTAGAAGGTGTTTAACCTCACTCACGATCTGACTCGCGTTTCGGACTCTGGCTCTAAGAGCAGGATCGCATTGGCGGAGACATGTCGGTAATTGGGCACATCGAGGTTGGCCGTGGCCGCAGACCCTTTCGTGACACGACCGGCCGCATCAAACGTGCTCTGGTGGCAGGGGCAATAGATGGGCGCTTCGGGGTCAGCGTCCACGCTGACCGCGCAGCCCAAGTGAGTACACTCTGCATAAAAGACGAAGAAATCCTCCCGTTCGGCTCGCAACCGCCCGGTCGCGAAGCTCGGTTGATTCGACGCGGCAGAGGCAGGGTCTTTCAATGCTT
>JALRJG010000375.1 GCA_023261215.1 Pseudomonadales bacterium
GCAAGGCACATTTTGGGCAATTGGGTGGTTTTACCACTCCCGGTCTCGCCGGCAACGATGATCACCTGGTGAGACTGAATGGCCTCGGTGATCGCTTCAAGGTGTTGGCTAACGGGGAGGGACTCTGGGAAGGTCACCTTTGGGACGGCCGCTTGCCTTGCCGTCACCATCGCTTTGGATTGATCAAGAAGCTTCTGAAGGTCACGGTCTCGCGAACTGCCTGCCGACATTTTTTTCAGTCGGAAGCGGTGGCGAATCATTGATGCCTCAAGATCCGCCCTCTTGAGGCGCTTTGACGCTTGCGAAGCCATTCGGCTCTACCTCACTTCAATGCGCGCCTTCCTCGGATCGAGCGCAGCCGCTACCCCATCCCTAAAGCCACCCATTGACCCAACTTAGATAAGTAGTTCATTCCCTCTTCGATCCCTCGGATCGTGAGTGGAAACATCTGATCATCCACCAACTTCTTGGTCAGGCCCACAGACGTTGAGTACTCCCAAGTATCTTGCGGCGTTGGGTTTATCCAAATCACTTTATCGAACGTGTCGAGCATCCGTTGCATCCAGATCGCGCCCGCTTCTTCGTTCCAGTGTTCAACGCTGCCACCCGCGTGCGTAATCTCATACGGCGCCATGGTGGCGTCGCCCACAAAGATCACCTTATAGTCGTGCTGATAGCGGTTCAGAATATCGAAAGTATCGATTCGCTCGTTCATGCGACGCTTATGCTCTTTCCACACGCCATCATAAATAAAGTTGTGGAAGTAGTAGGTTTCAAGATGCTTGAACTCAGACCGCGCCGCTGAAAACAGCTCTTCGCACACGCGCACGTGGGCGTCCATAGACCCGCCATTGTCTAAAAAGAGCAGAACTTTGACCGTGTTCCGCCGCTCCGGCCGCATGATAATGTCCAGCAACCCACCGTTCTTCGCAGTCTTGCGAATGGTGTTATCAATGTCGAACTCGTCATCAGCCCCAGTTCGAGCCAGCTTTCGAAGTCGTCGCAGGGAGATTTTAATACCCCGGGTGCCAAGCTCCACGTTGTCGTCGTACGCTTTGTAATCGCGCTTATCCCACTGGCGCTTGCCTCGGCGCTTCTTGCCCTTGCGATCGTCGCCCTCTTCGCCTTTGCCGTTTCTGCCTTTGCCTTCCTTGTCTTTTTTGTCCCCTTCGCCGCGCGCGGCCTTTTCTACCTCGCGCTTGAAGGCTTCGATCAATTTTTCAAGCCCACCCAGGTCTTTGATCTTTTCCAGCTCTTCGGCTGAGAGCGACTTCTCAAACTCACGACGCAAATACTCATCGGGAATCAACGCGGCCAGCAAGCCCGACAGATCATCAAGCCCTTTGAAATAGGCACTGAACGCTCTGTCGAACTTATCGAAGTGTCGCTCATCCTTCACGAGCGCCATGCGAC
>JALRJG010000376.1 GCA_023261215.1 Pseudomonadales bacterium
AGTGGTCGTGGAGGCCGCCGGAGTTGAACGATTACAGTCCGTGGTTCTCGCTCTTTCTCTCGGCCGCAAAATTGTTTGACTGAGCGTCAGCCGGATCGAGGGTTAACTGCTTTTTGCGAGTGGTTGGACCACGCGCTCCCTGAAAGGAAAGGTCCCTTTTTCTCGGTCAGCGAGATAACACTTTAGGGTGTCCGTCACGACCGGAAAGGAGAGTTCATCCCATGGGATCTCATCCTCAGAGCAGAGTTTGACGGCCAAGCTTTCATCGCCGGCAAAAAAATTTAGATCCGTTAGCTGAGCGCGGTAGAACATATAGACTTGAGAAATATGCGGCAGGCTGAAGAGGGTGTAGAGCTCAAGCGAGTGGACTCGCGCGTTGGCTTCTTCCATCGTTTCCCTGACAGCGCCGTCTTGAATGGACTCGCCATTCTCCAAGAAACCTGCGGGTAACGTCCATTTGCCTTTGCGCGGTTCGATGGCGCGTTGACACAAGAGAATCTGATCTTCAAAGCAGGGCAAGCACCCTGCAATAATGCGCGGGTTTTCGTAAAAAATGTGCTGACATTGGGTGCACACGAAACGCATCCGTGTATCACCCTCGGGGATGATGTGTTGGGTGCGCTCGCCGCACCGGCCGCAGTAATTCATGAGCGGAGTATAGGGATGAATCGGGTGAAGTCACAGGGTCCAAAACCAAGACGCCAATTGCTAGGTGGCTTTGGATGAGGTGTTGGCCCAAATTTCGTTCTTCGACGGTTGCCCAAAAAGGTCGATAAATCCGCGACCTTGAGCGGCCGACGGGACGCCGTTATAAGATCAGATGCGAAGGAAAGGGGCTAAAGGCTCCGCCAAAACAGCTGATCTCGTTCTTTCCGCTCGGTGAGTCAGCAAGGAGGGCATTCGATCTGAAGGGGCGCTCGATGGGGGTTGCATCAGTGGAAATATTGAACAAGGGAGATGGCGATGAGTTCAATCATTGAGGCCATTGAGGCAGCATTACGAAATTCGGAACCGCTTGCGCCGCCTGCATCGCTGTCTGACAGTCCGCTCGCAGTCGTCATGGTGCTGATTCGAGAAGGATCGGAACCCACGTTAATTTTGACCCAACGCACATCGAATCTAAGCAGTCACGGCGGCGAGGTCGCTTGGCCAGGGGGGCGTGTTGATCCTGAAGATGCCACGCCCTGGTCGGCGTGCTTGAGAGAAACTTTTGAGGAAATCGGCATTCCAACGCAGGTTCCCAGGCTGCTCGGGGTGCTGCCAGGCGAGGTGTCCAAGTTCGGATTGTGGGTCACGCCATATGTTTGTACGATCGATGAGGACCAGCCACTTTTACCGAATCCCGATGAGGTTGCTTCAGTGTTTGAGGTCCCTTGGCGCTGGCTTAATGCCCATCCCCCGAGGGAAGTC
>JALRJG010000377.1 GCA_023261215.1 Pseudomonadales bacterium
AAACAAACATGGTGAGCTTTCGAGTTGCAGTCAGTCGTGAGTCCAATTGCCGGAGCGACCCCGCGGCCGCATTTCTGGGGTTCGCGAATGGCTTTTCGCCATTGGCTTCAAGGCGGACATTCATTTCGTAGAATACGCTTCGAGCGAGATAGACTTCCCCTCGGACCTCAAGCAAATCCGGATGATCGTGCCCCTGCAACACAAGGGGCACAGATTCGATCGTTTTTACGTTCTGGGTCACGTCTTCCCCGACTGAGCCATCGCCTCGAGTAGCCGCTCGAGCGAGGCTTCCCGATTCATAAACCAAGCTGATCGCGACCCCATCGATCTTGGGTTCCGCACAATATTGCACCGCAGCCACACCGAGCCGATCCTTGGTTCTTAAATGAAACGCAGAAACGTCATCATCTGAAAACGCGTTATCCAGACTCAGCATTGGCCTTAAATGAGCAACCTGCTGGAAGCCTTCAAGTGGCGGCGCGCCAACCCGCTGGCTTGGCGAATCCGGCGTCACGAGCTCCGGATGTGCTGCCTCAAGGGTTAGCAGTTTTTGAAACAAGGCATCGTAGTCAGCATCACTGATTTGAGGGTCATCAAGCGCGTGATACTGCATGTTGTGGTGATGAAGCTGCGCCCTCAATTCGCGCAGCTCATCCGATAACGACAGGGTCAAGCGCTCGCCCTCACCCTTCTTCTTGATGGCCGGAGCGATGCGAGCTCGCGGGTCATGGCTTCGATAGATTCGAGCGTCAATGGCTGCCGCCGACCATCGGTCATGAGCGCTTGCCCCACGTCAGCGAGCTTAGCGGCCTCGCGAAGAAGAATGCGATACGCCCAAACCGGATTTGAGACCTCGTTCAGGGACAGGATTAAGGAGACGCCCGGCAAACTGATCGATGGTTCTTCGAAATCAAATACGCCAGGCTCAACGAGGTTGGTGAGCGTGAAACAACGCTCACCTTCTGGGGAATAAAAGTGGAATACGCCCACGGGGTCCACCGACCAACCGACGTTGTTGATGACCGATGCCAATCGGTCAAGAGACATTTTCCCAATCAAATGTACGACCACCGGGGCACGCGCCTTCCTCTGGGCCGGCTTTCTGGGCTTCTTGCTTTCTTGCGCATGCCCCTCGTTGAGCGATTCAGCAGACGGTTGAGGTTCTTCTGACGATCGAATTGATTGCGCGCTCGAGGCCGAACGTGGCTCGATGGTTTCAAGCTTCCCTTTGCCACGATCAAGAACCCCTTGCTGCTCGTCAAACATCGTGGTCTGGGTGAGCTTGGGCTGACGGTCATGAGCGGAATGCGGAAGCGACTCTGCTGAAGTTCCCGAACTCGATCGGTCGCTTGCGTCTGAAGTCAGCGCTAAGCCTTGATGCTCGTCCGCCGATGCACTGATCTTTGCGTC
>JALRJG010000378.1 GCA_023261215.1 Pseudomonadales bacterium
GATCCAGACATGAAGGTCAAGATCATTAATGACGCGGCGGCGCAAATGCGCTCGTTGGCACAACTGAGGGGCCGCAATGCCGAGTGGCTAGAGTCGGCCGTACTGGAGTCTAAAAACGTCACGGCGCAGGAGGCGTTAGAATTGGGTGTGATTGATCTCATCGCGCCCAGTCAAGGCGAACTGCTAAAACAACTGGATGGTCGAGAAATTGACGTGGCGGGTCAATCCGTGGTGCTCGAATTGAGCCAGCCTGAGATGGTTGAAGGTGAAGCCTCTGCGGGTCAACCGCAATATTTATGGTGGGTTTATGCTGGCCTCGCGCTCCTGGTCTTTGAGGTGATAGCGCCTGGGTTTATTGCCATGTTTTTCGGCGCCGGCGCACTCTTCACGGCGCTCGCAATTTATCTTGGCTTCCCAACCGAGCAAGGCTACCAATTTGGGCTCTTCTCTGTAGTGTCCCTAGCGCTTCTTTTCTTTTTTCGATGGCGATTTAAGGCCATCTTCACGGGTGATGCCACCTCAGCACAGGGTGCCTCTGAACTAGAAGCAGGCATGATCGGACATCGTGTCGACTACGTCTCAGGTTTTGATGACGCATCAAAAGGGCGCGGCGTGGTTGAATATCGAGGTTCGAATTGGCAAGCCACGGGTGCCTTTGAGGTGCTGGCGCCGGGTCAGACACTCGTCATCTGTGGCATCAACAGCAATGTGCTCGAAGTGGAGGTCAAATAATGGGTATTTTTACGTGGGCGGTGATCGCGCTCTTTGTTGGTTGGGTCTTCTTCCAAACCGTCAGGATCGTGCCGCAACGAGAGGTTTTTGTGGTGGAGCGACTTGGGAAGTTCTACAAGTCTCTCGAGGCAGGTTTTCATATTCTGATTCCCTTCATCGATAAAGTGTCCTACAAGCACACGCTTAAAGAACAAACGATCGACGTGCCCTCGCAAAGCTGTATCACTAAAGACAACATCGCGGTTGAGATCGACGGTATTTTGTATCTTCAAGTACAAGATGCTCAGGCCGCAAGTTACGGAATTCAGGACTACCGATACGCGTCGTCGCAGTTGGCACAAACCACCCTGCGTTCGGAGATCGGACGAATCGAACTCGACCGAACCTTTGAAGAACGCGAAACCATCAATGCTCGCGTGGTAGAAGCGGTAGATAAAGCGTCCAATCCCTGGGGCGTCAAGGTTCTGCGTTACGAGATCAAAGATATCAATCCACCCGCCACAGTGCGGGATGCACTTGAAAAGCAGATGCGAGCCGAGCGTGAACGCCGCGCGGTGGTGGCTGAGTCAGAAGGTCAGCGTCAGGCACGGATCAACGTGTCTGAGGGGGAGCGGCAGGAAATCGTGAATCTTTCCGAAGCGCAAAAGCTCAAACAGGTCAACGAGGCGGAAGGT
>JALRJG010000379.1 GCA_023261215.1 Pseudomonadales bacterium
AGCGGGCAGCCGCGACCGATTTAAAACGGACTTTGGAGCCAAAAAAGAGCGAGGGTCCTTGGTCGATCAGCACCATCACAGGGCGCTCTTTTTCCTCTTGGAAGAGTTTGGTGTGTGGTCGATCGGTTCGAGCCGTGACTCGCCAATCGATGCTTCTGACGTCATCGCCGGGTTGATAGAGACGTACTTCTGAGAAATCCACCCCTCGTCCCTGAATTTTTGATCTTTGTTGACCGGAAATAGGGTGTGTCGCACGAATATTTCTTGGCAGAGCCAGGCGGGTGGCTTCAAACCGCAACGAAATAAGGTCTGTGAGATCGGCCACGATCCCGCGTCCTTCGGACCCTGTGCTTCTGGATGGTGCCCAGCTCATTGCCGTTAAACCGTGGCGACCAACTCGATGAGTCGGCTCACGGCCTGATCGGCCGTCACGCCCTGAGCCTCAGCCTCGAAGCTCAGCATAATGCGATGCCGCAGCGCATCGTGCGCAATGGCCTGCACATCATCGGGACTGACAAAGTCTTTTCCCGCGAGATACGCGTGACACCGGGCGGCCAAATCAAGCGCAATGGTGCCCCGGGGCGATGCGCCAAAACTGATCCACCCAGCCAAGGCCTCATCTAACGCACCCGGATTTCGGCTCAGTACCACCAGGTCAACGATGTATTGCTCTACCACCGGCTCCATATGCAGATCGAGCACCTTGGCTCTTGCAGCAAAAATATCTGCTTGACTGATCGACGGATGACCGGACGCAGGTGCCGCGTGCTTGGAGCGCTGTTCGTCTCGAACCAAGCGAAGAATTTGTTTCTCTGCATCGCCGTCGGGATAATCCACCATGACGTGGAGCAAGAAGCGGTCCAGCTGCGCCTCGGGGAGCGGGTAGGTTCCCTCCTGCTCGATAGGGTTCTGCGTTGCCATGACGAGAAAAAGGGGCGGCAGGGCGCGCGTCTCGTTACCCACACTGATCTGACGTTCGCCCATGGCTTCCAAGAGCGCGCTTTGCACTTTTGCCGGTGCCCGATTGATTTCATCGGCGAGGACGAGGTTGCTGAAGACCGGGCCTGGCTGAAAATGAAAGTCACCGGACTGTGCGCGATAGATTTCGGTTCCTGTGATATCTGAAGGTAATAGATCAGGGGTGAACTGAATTCGCTGGAAATCACCCTCGATCCCTTCAGCCAAGGTTTTAATAGCCTTTGTTTTAGCAAGACCCGGCGCGCCCTCGACCAGTAAATGTCCGTCAGCGAGAAGGGCGATCAAAAGCCGATCTACCAGGTGTGTTTGGCCGATAATGTGCTCGCGCAGATAGGTTCTGAGCGTTTGAATGGGTTGTTGTTGCTCACTCATAAATCTAGAGAGTCCTTGTGGTCTAAATG
>JALRJG010000037.1 GCA_023261215.1 Pseudomonadales bacterium
GTTCGCGGCGTGTTCGAGCACGCCGTGATGCCAGATAGCGCCCACGCGAGAACGAAATACCAGAATCTAATCACGATTTTACGAAGCGAGAGATTCAGCGCCGCGCGCGCGTAACCATTCACTTAATTGAAATACCGCCATGGCATACAGTCTCGAATGGTTGTAACGCGTGATGGCGTAAAAGTTCTGACTGCCGGCCCAATATTCTTGACCCGCTTTACCGGCGTACACAAGTAGTGTCACAAGGTCCTCATCACGCAGCCCTCCCGGAAACTGTAAACCCGAATCCCGAAGAGCCTCAAGGCGATGTTGGGGCTTTAACTCATTATCAAACAAGGCTAATTGCGTTTCTGGAGGGGCGTCCAAGGGAATCAGCGGCACCAATCCTGGCCGCCAACCGTGCTTTGCGAAGTAATTGGCGACGCTGGCGATAATGTCCTCAGGCGATTGCCATATATCGGCAAATCCGTTGCCGTCAGCATCCACGGCGTAGGCTCTGTAACTGCTGGGTATAAATTGTCCGTAGCCCATTGCCCCCGCATAAGAGCCCTTAAGACTGAGAATATCCTGCTTTTGTTCTTGCGCGAGGGTGAACAGTGCTTTGAGCTGGCCTCGGAAGAATCGACTGCGAGGGGGGTAATCGAATGCCAAAGTGGTGAGCGCATCAATCACTCGATAACTTCCTGTGATTCGCCCATAGGACGTTTCTACGCCCAAAATAGCGAGAATCACCCATCGATCGACCCCATACTTACGCTCGACCCGATCAAAGACCGCTTGGTGCTCGGTCATAAACGCAACACCCTGTTCAACACGGCGCTCGGTCAAGAATATTTCTTGATACTCCTTCCAAGTCAGCACGCGTTCAGCAGGCTTCGAGATCGCCTTGATAATGCTCGCCTGATACGTAGCTTCCCTTAGCACCTTCTCAAGATCAGTCTGTACAAACCCCTCAGAGACCATTTCCTCAACAAATTGTTGGACCTCTGCCCTCGACAGATCGAGTCGTCCATCTCGGGCTTTGACTTGCGCCATGCACGACAATGTTGCCGCACCGAACATTAAAACTGAGATTTGTAACCACTTCACAACATGCGCTCTGCTTGGACCGGACAATAAGGTTACAGCATTATTCGTCGGTGGCTATGAATTGACATGAGAAGTCCAAAACCAATAAACAAGGTCAGAATCGAGGTACCACCGAAACTCACCAGGGGCAGAGGAACACCCACCACGGGCAAAATACCTGACACCATGCCGATATTCACGAAGACGTAAATCGCCAGCGTGAACGTGATGCTGCCGGCCAACAGGCGGCCGAAGGTGTCTTGTGCATTTACCGAAATAATCACACCTCTTAAAATCAGAAGACTGTAGCAAAGAAGCAAGAACACGACGCCAAGAAAACCGAGCTCTTCTTCCAACACGGCGATAATGAAATCGGTCGAGCTTTCAGGCAAAAAATCTAAATGCGATTGAGTTCCCTGCAACAGCCCTTTGCCAGAGAGTCCCCCTGAACCGATAGCGATCGTGGACTGGATGATATTCCAACCAGACCCCAGAGGATCACGTTCGGGATTGAACAAGGTCAGGATACGTTCTCGCTGGTAGTCCTTAATTAGGAACCAAAATGCGGGCGCGGAGACGACAGCTAAGAGAGACGACCAGGCCACCCATCGCCAAGAAATACCCGCCAACAGCAACACCAGGAGTCCCGACCCTCCAATGATCAGGGCTGTCCCTAGGTCAGGCTGAAGAACAATCAGGGCGCAGGGTACCAACAAGAGCAACAGGGCAACAACCACATGCTTTGGCCTCGGCGGCAAATGTCGCTCATGGAGATACCAGGCGAGCACCAGTGGTAAGCAAAGCTTCATCACTTCGGACGGCTGAAACTGCAGAACCCCTGGGATTCGCAACCAACGCCTGGAACCGTTGACCTCCGTGCCTAAGGGATAAATCAAGATCAGAAATAAAATGCCCAAAAGATAAAGCCACGGAGCTAAGCGCATAAAAACATGGGCCGGAAACTGGGCAATCAACAACATCATCGCAAAGCCCAGGGTTAACCTCGTGATCTGGGCTTCGACGGTCGCCTCGCTCTGATCGGCCGCGCTATACAACACGACAAGACCGAATGCTGCAATCACCATGATGATGACGAGCAACATCGGATCCAACCGAAGCACTCGCAATAGCCGATCTCGCCCGAGAGCGATGCCCCAAGTCGATGACATCGACCGTTCATCGAAACTCATCGGATGCTGGCCAAGGATTGCATCTCAGAAGGCACGAATTCGGCGCTAAGAATATCTAGCAAATAAGCGTCGATGACCGCTCTTGCTACAGGGGCAGCATTTTCACTGCCCCCTCCACCGTTTTCGAGTAACACGGCAACCGCAATCAACGGCTGCTCAACCGGCGCAAATGCGATAAACCATGCGTGCTTCCGAAATCGCTCATCGATGAGGCTTTCATCGTAAACTTCGCCTTGACTGATGCCGACCACCTGGGCAGTGCCGGATTTACCTGCCATGGTGTAGGGGATGTCGCGCCCGATGTAAGCCCAAGCGGTCCCATTCTCACCGAATCGCTGATTGCCGCGATGAACCACCTTCTTCATGCCGCCGATGATCGTCTCCCAGGCCCAGTCAGGTATCGGACCCACCGAACGATTCGATGACTCGAGCGTGTCCTCGGTCCATCGATCTTTGGCCATCACGGCAGGCTGAATACGGCCTCGATTGGCTAAAATTGCGGCCGCCTGCGCCATCTGCATCGGCGTGACCAGCATATCGCCCTGACCGATGCCCAGATTCACCGTGTCTCCGGGTCGCCAGTCCGCACCTCGAGCCTCCCGTTTCCACGCCTGGCTCGGCAGTAATCCTCGCTTGGCTTCTGGAAGATCGATGGCGAGATTTTGCCCAAAGCCGAATCGATCCAACTGACTGGAGAGCAGGTCAATCCCCATCCGATGCGCAAGATCATAAAAAAATACATTACAAGACCGATAAAGCGCCTTCTGAATGTGCACGCGACCATGACCGCCCGAATCCCGTTTGGTCCAGTTCCAATCCCGATAAAGCCGCGTCTCTCCTTCGAGGCGAAACCAGCCCTGATCTTCAATTACGCCGTCGGTCGTCGCGTACCCTGCCACCAAGCCGATCAACCCTATAAAGGGTTTGAGGGTTGAACCCGGTTCATACTGCCCCTGGAGGGCGCGATTAAAGAGCGGCAAATCTCTGGAATTCACCAGTTGGCTAAACGCTGACCGAGACAACCCAGTGAGAAAAGGGTTGGGGTCGTAGGACGGTTTACTGAGGAGCGCAAGGACCCCTCCAGTCGAGGGCTCAAGCGCCACCACTGCACCACGGCGGCCAGCCATCGCAGCGTCTGCCGCTTTCTGCAATCGAGTGTTTAGGTACAAATTGATCGAGTCACCCCGCCGGGGTACCTGACGGTTAACCACTTGCATCACTCGCCCTTTGGCATTCACCTCCACTTGATCAAAGCCAACGCCGCCCAAGAGCGCATCCTCATAAAACCGTTCAACGCCCAATTTTCCGATGTGACTGGTACCCGAATAAGCCGCCGCATCAATCAGTCGCTGGTCCTCGTCAGTGATCATCCTGACCGAGCCCACCGCATGCGCGGTCAACGCTGCCCGAGGATAATGCCGCAGCAATTCGGCCCGCACGGCAAACCCTGGCAGCCGCATTCGGTTGGCTTCAAAACGAGCCACCTCCTCATCGGTCAAGTTGTACATAACAGGGGCTGCTTCGAACCGCCGTGCACGTCGTTTGGCAAGATCTTGAATCCGTTCTTCTGCAGCCTCATCAAGATCCAGGACCGAGCGCAATCCGGCTAAGCTTTCATCGAGTGACCGGATTTGTTCGGGGATCATCACCAGCTGACGAGCCGGCAGATTTTCAGCCAAAATCTGCCCTTCAGCATCGAAGATCAGCCCACGTGACGGCGGCTTGGCCACTAATTGCATACGATTTTCATCGGAACGCGTCACGAACGCATCGTGTCGTACAAACTGAAGATAGCCTATGCGCATCAACAATAGACCGAAGAGCACCGCAACCAGGATGGCACCCAGTGTGACCCGCTCGATGTAAATCTGAGCCTCACCCCGATGATCTTTAATGATGAGCGGTTCAGCCATCAATGGCACTCACTATTTGTGATAGGGATGCATATGGATGACACTCCAAGCCCGGTAAAGCTGCTCTGCGAACAACACCCGCATCAAAAAGTGTGGGAAGGTCATTGGCGAGAAACTCAACGTGAGCCCTGCATCGTTGATTAGCTGGGGAGCCAATCCATCCGGTCCACCAATGAGGCACTGAACCACCGGGTACTCCTGCATCCAACTCGCCATTGATGCTGCTAACGCCTCGGTTGAAAAGCTCCGACCCGATTTATCCAAAGCCACCATGAGCGCCCTTGGCTGAAGTTGATCTCGGATCAATCGCTCCTCTTCCTGATGATACTGAGCGATGGCACCGGACTTGTGACGCTTTGCGATAGAGAACTCTTTCAGAGTCAACTGACAGTCGCCCTTAATTCGCTTCTGGTAGGTTTCGAATCCTTCATGGATCCATCGAGGGGGCTTAGTGCCCGCCGCAATCAGTTCAATCTTCATCTCTCGTGGACTCGACCTGACCAGGACTGAGACTCCAAAGACGCTCGAGATCATATAAGGCTCTCGTCTCTGGCTGCATCAGGTGCACGAGGATGTCTCCCAAATCAACAAGCACCCATTCGCCATCTTCCTCCCCTTCAACGCCGAGAGGTCTCAATCCTTGAGCCTTCGCTTGTTCTACCACGTTGGCGGCGAGTGCCTTGATTTGTCGCTTGGATTGCCCACTCGCAACAATCATAAGGTCGGCGATATCGGTCTGACCTTGTACATCTAAGACCACCACGTCTTCTGCCTTTATTTCATCCAAGGCCTCCAACACCAGACCTCTCATCTCTTCAAGATTCAAATGTCACACACTCCGTCTTTTCCGGGGTTCGATACAAACCTTGGCGCTCAATATAGTCACCGACCGATTGAGGGAGCGCGCTCGAACGCCCTCCTCCCGCTAACTGCGCCCGTATCGAAGTCGCGGACGTCTCGACTTTAGGGAAACTCAGTTGAAAGACGCGTCCGCTTGCGACCATATTATCTTCTATCGCCGTCAGATGCGGTATTTCACTGAGTATCGACCCCTCGATCTTTTCAATGGTCCTCGGAACAACAATTAAGTTGGCCATTTCCAGAATCTGGTCGGATTCCACCCAATTCGGAAGGTCTACAAAGGCATCTTCACCCAAGACAAAGAACAGTGGGGTTACCGAGGACAACTGGGACCGGAGATGACGCAAAAGCTGACTCGTTGGTACGGTCTCGCCGAGGCTGAACTCATACGCGTCAATCAGCATGCCTTCCTCACCTTCGAGCGCTAACGTCAACATGGCCATCCGATGATCCGGGGAGACCTCGCAAGGCTGACGATGACCAGGTTTAAATACCGGAACAAACCGTACCGTAACCTTAAGCTGCTGAACCAAGGCTCTGGCGATCGCCAAATGGCCCTTATGGACAGGGTCAAAAGTTCCGCCAAAAACCACTTCTGGCTGGGGTTGCCTCATTGCCTGATCTGACCTGCACCCCTAACCACCCACTTCAATGTGGTTAGGCCCTCAAGGCCCACGGGGCCTCGCGCGTGCAACCGGTCAGTAGAGATTCCAATCTCAGCACCTAAGCCGTACTCAAAGCCATCAGCGAACCGCGTCGAAGCGTTAACCATGACTGAACTGGAATCGATCTCTCGAACAAACCGATCAGCATGCATTGAGTCCTCAGTGACGATAGTTTCTGTGTGGTGAGAGCCGAACCGATTGATGTGTTGGATGGCAGCACCCAGGTCATCGACCACACAAACCGAAATAATTGGACCCAAATACTCCGTACGCCAATCTTCTTCCGTGGCCGGCACAATCAGCGTTTCGGAACCCACGATCTTTCTGGTGACCTCACACCCTCTAATCTCGACACCCTCTGCAGCTAGATCTCGCACAATGTTGGGCAAAAATCGGGGCGCTACCTCCTTATGAACCAACAAGGACTCCAGCGCATTACAGACTGAGTTCCTTTGAGTTTTTCCGTTCATCACAATCGCACTCGCCATACTCAAATCTGCCGAGGCATCAATAAACGCGTGACAATTGCCGTCCAAATGCTTAAGCACGGGAATCCGGCTTTCGGCGGCAATCCGTTCAATAAGTGATTTGCCACCACGTGGGATAATGAGATCAACATAAGCTGTTTGTTGAAGCAGTTGCCCGACCGCTGCTCGGTCGGTCGTCTCGATGAGCTGCACCAACTGGATCGGCAGGGCAGCGGCTTCAAGCCCTCGGGCGATCTGTGTGGCCAGGGCTTGATTAGTCTCTATACACTCCGATCCGCCCCGCAGAATCGCGGCATTACCCGCTTTCATGCAGAGCGCAGCGGCGTCCACCGTGACGTTCGGCCTAGACTCGTAAATCATGCCAATCACCCCAATGGGTGTTCTCATCCGTGAGATTAAGAGGCCATTGGGCCTCTGATTTTGATCGACCATCTGACCGACGGGGTCCGATAATTCGGCGACCTGAACAAGGCCTTCGCACATTGACTGAACTCGATCCACGTTGAGCGTCATTCGCTCAATCAACGGCGATTCTAAACCTCGTTCCACAGCCCTCGCACAATCTAAGGCGTTCGCTTCTAGGATGAGATCCGTCGATTTCGAGATCAGGGCCGCAATGGCATGCAGCGCCTCGTTTTTTTGCTGGGAGCTCGCCTGACTGCCGACAACCGCAACTTGCCTGGCCCTCGAAGCAAGCGACTCGACATAAGCTTTAATATCCATGTCTCTAATCCAACCATTCTTTTCGCGCGTTATGGCTAGAGCGTCTCATCAGACGCTAGACCAATGTCTTTTATTCACAGCAACTCAATGACGCTCGGCCAGGAACATCTCCGGCGAGATGCCCACATTAACCTCAATACGGTTGCTCAAGCGCCTTTCAGCCTTCAATTCCAACGACAAATTAGAAACCTCATGTCGATTATGGAAGATGCTATCAGGGTCCGTCTCAGCTCTTGCGCTACAGCTCTTAACTACTTGCGCCTGGCGCGTTGGAAATTAGCGCCTATACCGCACAAGTTTTGAGCGCTGCCCACTTCGGTTCGGCGCTAGCCCGCGCCTTTGACCCACTTCAGCCTTCCTCTGACTGTAATTGATCCAGCATCTTTTCAATGCGCGTGAGCCGCGTTAAAGGGTCACTGATCTCTAGAAACCGTTGCCTGACTGAGTTCTTAATAGGGAGCAGTTCTACTAAACGACCCCCCAATTCCGCCGCGTGCGCATACGTTGACTGACGGGCCTCCTGAGCGATGCTAGGATGCGCCAACAAATCCTCAAGGATGCCGATCAAAAGTTCATCTTCAGGCCCAATCGGTATTGCAGGCTCTGGCGCAAGCAGTCGACACTCGGCACGCAACCCCCCATTGGATGCTTCAAAGGCGTCAACAATGACCAGCTTCTGTTCCGCCTTAATCACGACTTCCAACTGCCCGGCCTCATTCTGGTCAAAATCGGTGATTTGACAGTAGGTGCCTATGGTCGCGATCTCAGGGTGGCTTCGACCTCGCGTCCCTGCGCGCTGCCCGAACAAAAGATTTCCATCGGGTCGCTTCTCAGCCAAGACCAATCCCAAGCCTTGCCCTTCTCGCAAACAGTCCCGGATGAGATCTTGGTGATAGGCTTTTGCAGCGATCAGGCGAAGCTGGCCACCAGGAAAGAGTACGGCAGGCACTGGAAGCAAACCAATTTCGATCTCTTGGTCTCTGGAACTCATCTAGGATTGCACTAAGGGTGATGCCCAACCAATTAAAACGGGATGTCGTCGTCGAAGTCGTCGGCAGGGGGCGGACCGAAATCATCCGCTTGCCCGCCTCTCGAAGGCGTGCTGCCCATGCCACCACCCATACCCCCTTCGCCACGGGCATCAAGCATCTGCATCTCATTGGCTACAATTTCAGTGGTGTAATGTTTTTGACCTTCGCGTTCCCATTCCCGAGTTCTCAGTTCGCCTTCCACATAGACTTTTGAGCCACGCTTTAGATATTCGCTCGCGATCTCGGCTAACCGATTAAAGAAGACCACACGGTGCCATTCCGTGCGCTCTTTTTGTTCCCCTGAATCTCGGTCCCGCCAAGATTTAGAGGTTGCAATGGATACGTTGGTGACGGCACCACCCGATGGCATATATCGGGTCTCGGGGTCACGACCTAAGTTCCCAACGAGGATGACCTTATTAATCCCTCTTGCCATTTCCTATCTCCCATTCAAAACTGCTCGAATTCTAGCATCTCGTGCCGCAATTCGTCGGCGGTTTTTGTGATCTTCTGTCTTCAAAAAGGCCATTTAAAACGTATTTTTCGCGGTTATTACCGAACTTCACTTCAAGCCATGGCCGGAGACTTCGCAAGCCAGCGCTCAAAAAGAACGAATATAAAACACAACGTCATCGCCACGGCGTAAAGCCCTGTCTCACCCCAAGCATGAATCAGGAAGCCTCCCACGAATCCACCCAGCGCAATGCCTACGAATTGACTGGTGCTGTATATCCCCATCACCAAACCACGGTGTTCGGCATCTGCGAGTGTGGTGGCCCTCGCTGGAAGGCTGGCTTCTAAGAAGTTAAAGGCTGAGAACAACGCAAGCGCCGCGAATGCCAGCTGCCCGGATGACACTTGTAACTGAAGACCAGTGAGCGCCAGCGCTAAAAGTGCTATCGCCCACGATATCGAATTCTGACGCCCTTGCCTTTCACGATAAAGCGCAGGCGACATACACACCAATGAAAGCAATAAGGCGACCAGGTAGAAACCACCATGCTCGGCAACAGACCATCCGCGGGCAACGAGCTGTGAAGGCAACGTGAGAAACACCGACATGAGAATGAAATGATTCAGGGCAATACCCATGCACAGAAGACTCAGTTTCCCCCGATGGAATTGGGCGCTGCTGAAGCTTAAAGCTTGCGGCGACACCACCCGCGAATCACTCGCCCTCAGAAGCAGAAGTCCCGCCAGCACCCCGAGGCCAGCGTTCAACCAAAAAATAGCGGCTAAGCCTTGAACGACGAAGAGCCAAGGCCCCAGGACCATAGACAGTCCAAAGGCAGCGGCAATACTGCCGCCAACCCCCGCCATCGCAGTAGATCGTTTCGACGACGGCACCACATCACCAATCCAGGCCAGTAGGACGCCTGCTATCGCAGCTCCCCCTTGTAAAAACCGGCCAGCAATCACCCACTCAATCTGATTGGACCAAGCGGCCAGAATACTTCCTGTCACGAACAAACCCAACGCGACCATGATCACAGGGCGGCGACCCCATCGATCTGAGGCTAACCCGAAAGGAATCTGCATGAGACACTGCGAGAGCCCATAGCCGCCTATCGCCAACCCCACCTGCCAGGTCGTGGCCCCGTAGGCATCAGGCGCCGCCAGCGCGAATACAGGCAAGATACAAAAGAGCCCCAGCATCCGAAGAAAATAAAGAAGATAAATCAGACCAATTGTGGGCATGAAACTTGACTCACTCCACTGCCCAGCAGTGTGTCTCTCTATGTTGGAAAGGTGATGGGGTCCTCTCGCTTTCGAGCGCAGTCCACTTGCCAAAGTATCGTTCGCGGCAAGCGTGTATCATGCGTCTTTCGGTCCCGCCTCAGGTATTCGAGCGGCTCAGTCCACCCGCCACCATTTTATACGACGTATGTCAGCTGAAACTATTTCTATTCGCGGTGCGAGACAAAATAACCTTCGTAATATCGATGTCGATATTCCACGAAACCAACTTGTGGTCATCACTGGCGTCTCGGGGTCAGGGAAATCGAGCCTGGCCTTCGACACACTCTATGCCGAGGGCC
>JALRJG010000380.1 GCA_023261215.1 Pseudomonadales bacterium
CAGTCGCGGCTCGGCCAGCGGATGGACACCGTAGTTCGCGATGACACCCGCATTGCCCATGGAGGCACCCTGTCCTGGCGGGTTTGGATCGAAGAGCGTGACGGTTCGTCCTTCATCGGCAAGGGCCAAGGCCGCGGTCAAACCGATGATGCCCGCGCCAATGATCGCAATATCGCCCTCGGATTCGCTCATTTTTATTTACTCACTCATCGATTAGAGCAGCGCCTTTGGGTGATGAACAAAGACGCCGACTGGCGGACGAGGACCCGCCTTGTTAGCGTTTCGTCGTTATGCGTTAGGCGTCATCCTATGCCTCACTCTTCATCCGCTCGCTGAGGCCAAAAAAGCCGCCGGGAAGGCCCTGCGCGTAACCAAGCATTGACGGAAAGCTTGGCTGAATTCGGTTTTAATTTCTTTGAACCCAGCGTGCGTGATTAGACCCAACACAGTGATCTGACGGCAAGCCCCTCTTGGTCCCTTTACCCACGCGAGCATCCATCAGATGATAGGCCGATGACCGAAGCCCCCTTTCGTTTTAATTTTGGCGCCATCACGCCAGAACATTTTCTGGAAGCCTACTGGCAAACGGAACCTTACTTGTTTAGACAAGCGCTGCCCGGCGTCGAACACCTGCTAACACCTGAGCAGCTCAGCGAACTGAGTTGCAATGACGAAGTGGAATCGCGACTGATTTCTCAAGCCGACTCCGGCTGGCAGCTCAAGGATGGACCCATCGATCACCTCGATGAGTACTTGTCCCAACCACGACAGGCGTTGCTCGTGCAATCGGTTGATCTCTGGCACCCAGGTGTTTCAGCGCTCAAACGCCAATTTTCGTTCTTACCGAGTTGGCGTGTCGATGACGTTATGGTGAGTTACGCGACGCAACAGGGTGGCGTCGGACCTCACTTTGATTTTTACGACGTGTTTCTCATTCAAGGGGCTGGTCAAAGAACCTGGGAGTTGGGGGATCTATGCGATGAAACGGCGTCGCTCGTTCCCGGCGCACCGCTGAAGATTCTTTCCGACTTTGAAGCCAAAACTTGCTACACGCTAGATGCTGGCGACGTGCTGTATCTGCCGCCCCGAATAGCCCATTGTGGAACAGCGATCGACCATGCGATGACCTTTTCGATCGGCTTCCGATCCCCCACGCTCGCGGAATTATTTGACGATCTCGCCACCGAGTTATGGTCTCTGCCGACATCTGCACATTATCGAGACCCACCGCTTAAGTGCGATGCGGACCCTTTGGATATTCCAGAATCCGTGATCGATGACTTACAGGCATTGCTGCATTCGGTGGTAGATGACCGCTCGCGGCTGGCCGACTGGTTCGCGCGGTATATGACCACGCCACGATATCCCGAGCTCGACAC
>JALRJG010000381.1 GCA_023261215.1 Pseudomonadales bacterium
CCACGCCCGCATCGGCGTCCTTTCGATCGCCTTCGTCCTGCTCGCGGCGACACTGACTGTCTTACTCCCAGTCCTCATCGGGCGGGTGGTGATCGATGGCATCCTGTTCGCCACGCCCACGAGCACGGCGCCTGATTTTGGTCTGATGTCTGTCACATTGACGGTGTCTCATTGGCTGGATAGTTCGACCCTCGTGGGGGCCTGTTTGGTCTTTATCGTTATGACGCTTTTGTGTCACGGTCTCTATCATGCCCATCGCATCCTGCTTTCGAGAACGGTACTGAATGCCTTGCGGGATCTCAGGCATGACCTGTTTGCCCATATGGAACGTCGGCCCGCCGCTTTCTATGACAAAGTCGCTGTCGGTCGTGTTATGACCCGAATCACCAACGATATCCAAGCATTGTTTGATCTATTAATGGGCGTTGGGATGCTAGCCGGCGAGTTTGTGCCGTTTTTCCTTGCACTCATCGTGATGTTCTCAATCGACGTCACACTGACACTTTGGCTTCTGATTGCCGTGCCTATCTTCGCGGTGTTTACGCTGATCTTCCGACGCGCCACTCGCCGGGTCTATCGTGATATCCGCTCGAGCGTTTCACAGCTCAATCAGTACCTCCAAGAGAACCTCTCTGGCATTCAGATTGTGCAACTCTCGAATCGAGAGCAGAGGAATCTCAACACCTATTCAGAGATTAATCGCACCAATCAAACGCAAGAAATCAGTGCCATCAGAATGGAAACCACCTATGGCGCTTTCATGGACAACATGGTCAATCTGGCACTCGCGTTAATTCTCTGGGTCGGAGGCCAATCGGTTCTAAAACTTGAAATGACACTGGGCAGCGTTGTGTTGTTCACGCAATTCGTGGATATGTTTATTCGACCCATCCGCGTCATGGGCCAGCAGTACAACGTGCTGTTCAGGGCCATGGCCAGTGCAGAACGCATCTTCCAAGCACTCGACTGGCCGGAGCGCATCACCGAACCGGAGGCGCCTCACGAACCCAACCAGCGGCTACGAGGCGAGTTGCAGTTCAACCGCTTGAATTTCGGCTATCAACCCGATCACCCTGTGATTAAGAATTTCACGTTATCGGTTTCGCCGGGTGAGAAATTGGCTGTGGTTGGGCCCACGGGTTCTGGAAAATCAACGCTCATCCGCCTTCTGGTGCGATTCTATGATGTTGACGATGGCATGATTTATCTTGATGGCATTGACATCAATCGGTATCGCAGCGAGACACTCAGGCAGCGAATCGGTGTTGTGCTTCAGGACTTCCACATCTTTTCGGGATCGATCTTGGATAATATCCGGCTGGGAAATCCCAAAATCAGTCGCCAGGATGCCATTCGTGCCGCGGAC
>JALRJG010000382.1 GCA_023261215.1 Pseudomonadales bacterium
CTTCATCAGCCAGGGCCAAAGGACCGCCGTCAGTGCAAAGTGGCCTAAATGATTGATGCCGAATTGAAGTTCGAACCCCTGGGCGGTCTGCCGCTTTGGCGTCGCCATAACGCCGGCATTGTTCACCAGCACATCAATGGCGGGCTCATTAATAAGCGACGCGCGGGCAGATCGAATCGAATCTAAGTCTGCTAAATCAAGATCGAGCAACACGAGATCCGCCAACGGATGGCGTTGCCGAATCCGCCCCAACGCCTGGGCGCCCTTTTTGGCATCACGACAACCCAGGATGACTCTTGCCCCGAGTCCGGCCAGCGCCTTGGCCGCCTCGAACCCAATACCCGCATTCGCCCCCGTGATCAGAAACGTCTTTCCCGTCTGATCTGGAACATCGAGCATTCGATAGCGCGGCGCCACGGTTCACGGATTCCTTTCAATCATTGCAAGCGAGCCCACCATTACACGCCCGACCTGACGGGTCTTTTTAGCCCCACCTTCATGGTGGCGTCCCCCCAAAGGTCTCACGACATCGGCCTCTTGGCAGCCCAACCCCCTAAACCGGCGCCAATCGCGGCCTTCGCTCAGCGCCCAACGCAATATGCTGAGACCGTAATTCAGCGATCAAATCTGATTTGATCGACTCAGACGAAGCATCATCCCAAAGATTGTGCATCTGAAGCGGATCCTCATTGAGGTTGTAAAGCTCGCCCTCTACGCCTTCGTAAACCGACCCCGCTCTATAGGCAGAGATGAGCCACCCATCCCTTTGGTAAAGCGATTCAAGCGCTAGATTCACTGGGCCGTGCTCTGAGGCCCATTCGGTTAACGCGCATTCTCGAGACTGGCTTAGGGCCTCAGCCTCCGATACCGGCAAGGGTGAGCCGTCCATGCCGACCGCAGGAATGCCTGCAATCGCACAAAAAGTGGGTGCCAAATCGATATGACCCACAGGATCCTCAATCACCTGGGGCGAAGCGATGGTGACGCCCGGCTTCCAGATAAAAGGGAGTCGCATCAGCGCATCCACGTGATAAGGCCCCTTGAACATCAAGCCAAAGTCCCCCTGCAGTTCGCCGTGATCCGTAGTGAAGAAGATGTCCGTATGGTCGTATTGTCCTGTTGATTTCAGGTAGGCAATCACCCGCGCACACGCTTCATCGATGAGTTCATTTTCGATGTGGGTCATCGCGTTAATTTCACGCACTTGATCTTCTGTCATGCGCGCCGGAACAAATTCTCTCGGGGATTCCAAGTTGCTCCAAAGATCGCCTTCGTAATAGCCAAGCCAATGCTTGGGCTTGGTGGCCAGCACCCGGCGCGCCTCGTGGGGCGCGAGATACGCCCTTGGCAAATCAAGATCC
>JALRJG010000383.1 GCA_023261215.1 Pseudomonadales bacterium
AGCTCTTGGAATTCAAGAAGGAGCAAGAAGATGAGCAGAACCGGTCGATGCTATTGTGGTGAAGTGCGCTATGAGTCCGCGGGCGACCCCGTCATGCAAGCCCAGTGCCACTGTCGGGAGTGCCAATATTTAACCGGCGGATCCGCTAATGTTTTCATGGCCGTACCTGAAGCAGGTTTGACGTTTACCCAAGGTCAAACCAAAGGTTTTACCCGTGATGACATCGAAGGCGCGGTCACTCGAGAGTTCTGCCCGAATTGCGGAACGCACATTCTGACCCGTGCGCCGGGTTTGCCGGGTGCCGTGGTCTTGAAAGCAGGGACGCTCGATGACCCAAAAGAATGTCAGCCACAAATCGCGATTTACACGTGTGATCAGCAGCCCTTTCACCGGATTCCAGATGGGGTGGCCGCGTTCGACCGCCTACCGGGATAAGGGCCCTGAGGCGGTCACCGCTTCCCGAGCCAGTGAAAACGCGCCTGTGATCCCCGCATGGGCCCCTAACCTTGGGGCCTGAATCACATCATTAAGCGCTTCCAACTGATCGAACCGAGCAAGGTACCCATTCAATAACCCATGGGTGGATCGACGGATCAAAGCCAAGAGGCCAGGCGTTTCGAGCACCCCGCCGCCCATGATCAACTGATGCGGCGAGAGCGTGAGTAATAACGTGGCACTCAGTTGCCCAAGATAATACGCAATGATCCTGTGTGCCGGGTGATGCTCGTTGAGCGCTGACAGGGTCGTCCCCCAGCGAGCAGCGATCGCTGGCCCCGAGGCCAGCCCTTCCAGGCAATGGTGGTGATAAGGGCAAAGACCCTCGAATGAATCCTCCTGATGCGGACGAACCGTGATATGCCCCATTTCGGTATGATCCATACCCAGACTGGTCGACCCAGAGTCAACAACCCCAGCACCAATCCCAGTGCCCACCGTGACATAAATCAGTCGCCCAGAGGAACTGCCCCAGGCTGCATATTCGCCCCTGGCCGCAACGTTGACATCCGTGTCCACCGCCACAGGCACCCCTAATTTTTCGAAATAAGACACCAAGTTAACGCCCTGCCAGCCCTCCTTGGGTGTTCGTCCAATCACGCCGTAGCCGTCTTGATTGGGCGTCACTCCCACGGGCCCAAAACTGCCAATGCCCAGGGCTTGAATAGGCCCTCGGACACGAAGCTCATCCTCGATAAACATCATCACCTCGCCCAGCGTGCTGACAGGATCTTTCGTCGCAATCAATACCGAGCGAACATCGTGAGG
>JALRJG010000384.1 GCA_023261215.1 Pseudomonadales bacterium
CAACTAGAGGCTGCTGAGTAACGCCACGAGGCTTGCGGTCATCAGTGTGACCAAGGTGCCGGATAGAATGGACTTTGGGGCTGCCGAAAGAATTTCCCCCCTGCGCTCGGGCACCAGAACCCCAAGACCGCCGACTAGGATGCCCAGGCTCCCGAGGTTCGCGAAGCTGCAGAGGGCGTAGGTCAGGATGAGTTGCGTCCGGTCGCTCAAGGCATCCCCCATTGCGACCATTTGCAGATAGCCGATGAACTCATTGAGGATCAATTTCGTGCCGAGAATGCCGCCCGCGGACACCGCCTCGGACCACGGAATACCGATCACAAACGCAATGGGCGCGAATATCCAGCCCATAATTATTTCAAGCGACAATGGATTGCCGAAAAGATCAATTTGGCCCAGAAGGATGTTGACGAGCGCCACGAGCGCATTCAGCACGAGCAACATGGCGCCAATCTGTAACGCAAGGTTCAGGCCATCTTGCGTACCCCGACTGATGGCATCCATAAGTGATTCATATTTCAGGTCGAGCGTCGGTGGCAATTCGAGCGACGCCTCATGGGTGCCAGGCATTAAGAGTCGCGAAAGGTAAACCGCACCGATGATATTGATGATCGAGGCAGACAGCAGATGACCCACGACGCCAGGCACGATTGGGCTCAGAACGGAGGCGTAGAGGACCATCATGGTCCCGGCGATGGTTGACATGCCGCAGGTCATTAGGATGAAAAACTCGCTCTCAGACATCTCTTTTAAATAGGCCCGAACGACCATCGGCGCCTCTACCATGCCGAGAAAGAGACTGGCAGCGGCGCCCGTCCCCAGTGCGCCGGAGATGCCCATAGAACGTTGCATCAATAGGCCTAGGCCGCGCACCAGCCATTGCAGAACACGGTAGTACCAGAGAATTGCGACAATCACTGCAAACATGAGGATTTGAGGTAACACACGGAAAGCGAGCAAATAAGATTGAACACCCTCCTTTTCAACGAAGGGGGCTTCTGCGCCCCCTAGAAAACCAAACAAGAAAATGGCGCCAGTCCGTGTTGCGGCTTCCAGGGTTTCAACAATGACATTGAGTGACAAGAGCGCTTGCGAAATCAAAGGCACTTTGAAGAGCAATAGGATGAGCAGCGACTGAACCACCAGGCCCGCAAGCACAGGACGCCAGATGATCCGTTTCCTGTCTTGGCTGAAGAGGTAGCACAGTGCCAAGATCAGCAGAATGCCAAGAAGTGCTTGCATAGTTTCGCCTTGATG
>JALRJG010000385.1 GCA_023261215.1 Pseudomonadales bacterium
GACTGATCCGGTGCCCCATGTCTTTGACTGGGTCCAAGGTGTAGTGCAAGCCCCCCGTCCGAACCATGTCCCCACCTTGCTGCAAGTACGGATCGTTATGGAATAAGTTATCGGCGACACTTTCTAGGATCAACTTAATTTCACTGCCCTTCATCTCACGAACGTAGGTTTCCGGGTAGGTCATGGCAGTTTGATCGAGTAAATGTTCCATCCTGATCGTATCGCCTGGCAAAACCGTCGTCCCCCATCTAAAGCCTGGCGAGAGAGAGAACTCTGCATCAAGCTCAGTACAAAGCGCATCGCAAATCAGTTGATCAAACGTACCATTGAAATTTCCACGTCGGTAAAGCACGTCCTCGGCGATTGCCAGCGGCGTATTGAGTGTTTCGAGGAATGGGGCCCGAACCTCTTCGATGTATCGAGACATATCAGGATCAGGCGCGAGCAAATTCGAGAAGATCGGCATTAATCGGTAACGATAATCCGTCAGCCCCCGCTGGCCGAATTCCAGGTCCAACACCCCTAGGAATTTTCCATTGCTACCGCCGTTGGTCACCACACAGCGTCCGCCCGCATTTTCAACCTCAATCGGCGTCGCGATGCCGTCATGCGTGTGCCCCCCCAGAATAAAATCGATACCGGGGACGCGAGAAGCCAGCTTTAGATCAACATCCATTCCGTTATGAGAGAGGAGAATCACCACATCAATCTGCTCTGAACCTCGAATCTGCGTTACGAGATCGGCGAGCGCCGCTTCCTGAATACCAAAGGTCCAATTTGGAATGAAACGCTGAGGATTAGCGATGGGTGTATAGGGAAAGGCCTGCCCGATCACGGCGACCCGTTTGTCACCAAGCGATCTGACTGTGTACGGTTTAAAGATGTGGCCAGTATCCTCGTCGAAAAGCGGAATCCCCTCAAACATCGCATCCTCAGTGGCCTTTATGTTTTGAGCCACTAATTCGCCTCGAAACGCCTCGGCGTTGGTCAAGACCTCATCCTCAAGATAGGTGAACTCCCAATGCCCAGTCATCACATCGACACCCAGACGATTACATGCGCCGACCATGTCCTGACCTCGAGTCCAAAGCGCGGTACCGGACCCCTGCCAAGTGTCGCCGCCATCAAGCAACAAACTCGAGGGCGCTTCGGCTCTTAAGCGATCAATCAGTGTCTTTAAGTGCGCAAAGCCGCCAACTCGGCCATAGGTCTTAGCGCCCTTTGCGAAG
>JALRJG010000386.1 GCA_023261215.1 Pseudomonadales bacterium
ATACTTCCAGAACAACCAGTTCAAAACAACTCAAATATTGATTTTACTAACTCCCTTATAACTACAATTCCAATGTTTCAAGATATTGATTTTTCAAATCAGCAAAAGAATGCCTTTGCATTTTTGATTACCTCGATGATTATATTTCTTTTTTATGGAGTGCTTCTCGCACAAGAGTGGTTTAATAAAATAATTCAACACTATAGAGTTAAATGGACTTCTAGGAAAAAAGAACTAGGAGATAAAACAAGACTAGAAGTTTTTATGGAGATATCTTTAATAGCACTTATAACTTCACTACTGTATGCATTTGTTGAGGAAGGTTTTACTTTCAGCGTTGAACCACAAAACTTAGCTATCTTTATTGGTGTTTTGGTTGGTTTAGTGATTGTCACTTTCTTCTATGAGGGTGTTGAAGCAATGATAGAATTTTATGTTCATAATCAAGTATCAAAATTTGATTGGAATCCGCAAGCTATGTTTTTTGCTATTCTTTCAACAATTTTGTTTATAGTGATAGATTTACCTTTTGGATTCATATTAGGCTTCATTGCTTCAATGCATATCATTTCAAATAGAGAAACTGCTGAATTATCTCCTAAATTTTACTCAATGATGAGTTTATCAATTGTTGGATACCTATTCTTTTTTGCTACTTCTTTTGATTCAGTTCAAGAATCAGGTTTTTTAATCGCAATTTGTAAACTTACATATTTGATGTGTTTAGAGGGAGTTATATTTAAAGCTGTACCATGGGGTGGTAACGAATTATTTGATGCAATTGGTGATTCGAAAGGTACAAATCAGGCTATGCCAATTATTAGTTTCCTAATAGGAATTTGGTTGTTTATTAGAATTTTAGTTTTACCACCTGATAGTGAATTCAGAGGTATGCAAGAAAGCCTTATTCAATCTGGTGCCTTAGCCTACAGATTTGCTTTTATTCTAATTTGCTACATTCTCATTATTGTTTTGCTTGGTAAGTTTATGAAAAAATATGCCGAGCTTAATCAAACTGATAGTTATATTAAAGAAAACAACTATTCAGATACAGAAATTAAAGATATGTTTGATGAGGAATTAGAACAAAGCTTCAATGACTGGTAGAGCAAAGTTAATCTCAATTGTTGTAGTTGCTCTTTTATCATTGATTGGTTGGGCATACGTTTATGTTTCTCAAAATCCCATAACAGTTTCAATTAATGCAACTATT
>JALRJG010000387.1 GCA_023261215.1 Pseudomonadales bacterium
GTCATCACCGCGCCAACCAACAAACCGCCATTGGAACGTCCACGAATTGCCAGCTTACTGGAATCGGTATAGCCCTGGTCGATCAAATACTCGGCTGCGGCAATGAAGTCTTCGAACACGTTCTGCTTTTGCAGCTTGGTTCCTGAGAGATGCCAGGCCTTCCCATATTCTCCGCCCCCTCTGAGGTTCGGGACGGCATAAATACCGCCGAGCGACAACCAGAGCCCGACTGAACTACTAAAGCTTGGAGTGAGGGAGATATCAAATCCCCCGTAGCCATAGAGCATCAAAGGCGCAGGAACCGACGGGTCTCGATCTTTCCTGTGAGTAATGATCATGGGAACCTGAGTGCCGTCCCGGGAGCTATAGAAGACCTGAGTCGAAACATAAGCTTCAGGGTCGAAAGCGATTTCAGGCCGAAAGTAAACGCGCGACTCGCCCGATTCCGGGTCAAGACGATAAATGGTCGATGGCGTGCTGTAGTTCGTGAATCGGTAATAGAGCGCCTCATCAGATTCTTTGCCTCGAGGCAGCGAGGCGGAACCTAGGCCGGGTAGCGGAATTTCTCGGAGATGTTGTCCGCTCATGGTGTATTGATAAAGTCTCGAGCGAGCATCCACGAGGTAGTGCGCGAATAAGTAGCCTGCGCCGGTAGCCACCTCGAGCGGCGCGTCAGTTTCGGGGATGACGTCAACCCACTGCTCAGCGCGAGGTTGATCGAGTGTCGCTCTCACCACTCGACCATTTGGCGCATTGTGATTGGTGTACAAGAGGATGGCATCGCCTTCGCTGGCGATGAGCCGTGTATCCGCGCTCATTGCGTCCTGGATCGTCACAAGGCGTCCAATTCGATGTGACTGGGTGCCAGATAATCCTTCGTTGTGCTCCGCCCTTTCTCCGGCCCCAATACTCGAAGTCTCGACTGAAGCGCTCGTTGAATTTTGAACCACAGACAACATGCTCACTGAGCGCGGCTCGGATCGAACGATGCGATCTATCAAAGCAATCTTCAGATCATTGCCCGCAGTCGTCTGAGCGCCCTCGATGGCGAGGTACTGCTGGTCTTCACTTACGCGACCAGAGATATAGCGGCGCTGCTCTGTAGGCTCTGCACCGAAGATCAACTGGTCGTTTGATTGATCTGCGCCGACGGTATGGAAATAAAGGAGGTGCTGATCAACCTTGGCACTCAACGCACTACCTT
>JALRJG010000388.1 GCA_023261215.1 Pseudomonadales bacterium
GGCAGGAACACATCCACGGGACTGACCAAGCGAGCACTGCCCATGGTCAAAGCCTGCCTCCCCAGCGTGATGTCCCACTGACCTGCTTTCAGTCTGACATTGGCTCGATCTAAATTCTGCCGAAGTACGCTTTTTTTACCTTCCGCAATCACCGGGTTTAAGTCATCGAAGCGGTAGCGATCGCTCGTGTTTGAACGCACCAGGTCAGAGCCAACCCAACCCTCTCTTGAAGACTGAAACCCTTGAATCTCATAATGGAATTCTGAAGTCCAAAATGAGCCCTTCGGTTCCCACATCAAGCGAAGACTCGCCTCACCCAATGCTTGATCAGGTCGATCAACAAATGTTGCCGATTGTTCGAACTGATAAATCGAGAAGGCCTTTAAGTACCCAGAGACTTCACTCGCCTGAAGTGGATGCGCCACCCAGAGCAGCAAACATCCCAGCAGTCGGGATTGATTCACAACGTCTGCGCTCTCTGATCATCCACGATGCGCCCGTCCTCAAGCCAGATCAGCCGTTTGGCCCGATCAATGATTTTTTGATCGTGCGTTGAGAACAGGAAGGTGACCCCTTGAGATTCGTTCAGTTGTCGCATGGTTTCTAGCAAGGCAATCCCGGTTTTCGAATCCAGATTGGCCGTCGGCTCATCGGCAAGGATAATCTCGGGATTCGAGGCCATCGCCCGGGCGACCGCGACACGCTGTTGTTGTCCACCTGACATCTCTGCCGGCCGGCGATGTCCCAATCCAGATAATCCAACAATCTCAAGCATTTCATTCACACGCCGGCGACGCTCGGCACCCTTAACGCCCTGAAGCAGCATGATGTACTCAATGTTCTCTGCAGCTGAGAGGACTGGAATTAAGTTGTACGACTGGAAAATGAAGCCAATATGATCTCTTCGAAAATCAGATTTCTCAGATGCAGAGAGGCTGGCAAGATCTCGACCCGCCAGTTCAATGGTTCCATGATCGGCGTCGTCAAGCCCGCCAACCAAGTTGAGCAATGTGGACTTACCTGAGCCACTCGGACCCACCAGCGCTGCAAACTCGCCTTGCATTAACGAAAACGACACCTGATCAACAGCAACCACTTCGGCCGCGCCTTTACCAAAACGTCGACTCACGCCCTCC
>JALRJG010000389.1 GCA_023261215.1 Pseudomonadales bacterium
CCCTGTATCGCTGAACTTTCCAGATCATTCCACTATTTAGAATTAGATAGGCTGGTCCCCGTTCGCTCGCCGCTACTAGGGGAATCTCGGTTGATTTCTTTTCCTCTGGGTACTTAGATGTTTCAGTTCCCCAGGTTCGCTCCCTTGCGGGTACCTCAAAGAGGTGGGTTTCCCCATTCGGAAATCCCCGGATCAAAGCTAGTTTACAAGCTCCCCGAGGCTTATCGCATGTTACAACGTCCTTCATCGCCTTCTATCGCCAAGGCATCCACCACGTACGCTTATTCACTTGACCATATAACCCCAAAAACTTTGGAAATCATATGTCTTGTGTGTACTGACATGTCCCATCAAGGTCGAACTCATGACCTTGATTAGGCGCCTTCTCAAATTAAACCAAATTGTTAAAGAACAGACTTTGTAACTAATACAAAGTACACAGCACCACACGTGATGCTGACTACTTCATATTTGAAGTTGATTTTGGTGGAGCCAGGCGGGATCGAACCGCCGACCTCCTGCGTGCAAGGCAGGCGCTCTCCCAGCTGAGCTATGGCCCCAGAACACTTGGTGGGTCTGGGTGGATTTGAACCACCGACCTCACCCTTATCAGGGGTGCGCTCTAACCAACTGAGCTACAGACCCAATGTCTGTAATCGTCATGTAACTTGTGTGGGTACTCCATCAATGGCTTTGATGGCTTTCGTAAAGGAGGTGATCCAGCCGCAGGTTCCCCTACGGCTACCTTGTTACGACTTCACCCCAGTCATGAATCACAAAGTGGTAAGCGCCCTCCCGAAGGTTAAGCTACCTACTTCTTTTGCAACCCACTCCCATGGTGTGACGGGCGGTGTGTACAAGGCCCGGGAACGTATTCACCGCAGCATTCTGATCTGCGATTACTAGCGATTCCGACTTCACGCAGTCGAGTTGCAGACTGCGATCCGGACTACGAACAGTTTTGTGAGATTAGCTCCCCCTCGCGGGTTTGCAGCCCTCTGTACTGCCCATTGTAGCACGTGTGTAGCCCAGCTCATAAGGGCCATGATGACTTGACGTCGTCCCCACCTTCCTCCGGTTTGTCACCGGCAGTCCCCTTAGAGTTCCCACCATTACGTGCT
>JALRJG010000038.1 GCA_023261215.1 Pseudomonadales bacterium
AATTCGAGCATGCAGCCCAGGCTGGCTCGTGTGTCAAAGTACCCGAAAGTGACTGGACCAGAGTGCCCGACATTGACCGCCTCAAAGCCTTCGGCCTCGAGCAGTTTCTGATCAGCTTCGAAGTCCTCAGTCCATGCGCAGAAATGATGAAAGGTCGGCGCGCTGCCAACCGGCACCATATCGCGATACGCGGAAGGGCCCTCGCGAGGCTCGATGAGCTCGATTTGCATGGTGCCCGCTTGGGCGAGCGCGACTCGCATCGAGAGGTCAGCTTGCTCGCCACGATAGATGACTGAGTCAAAGGTCCCTGGGGGGTAATCCTTAACAAAAAAAGGGCCGACACCGAGCTTCTGACTCCAGTGGTTGCATGCTGCCTCCAGGTTAGGAACAACGAATGCGCTTTGGAAGAAATTACGAGACAGAGGGCTTTTGATCATAGAATGATTCCTTGTCTCCCGAGTGTAACAAACTCGTCGGGGTGCGAGAGGCATCGCGAGTAATAAGCGTCAAACTAAAGCGCCCTAAATAGTCGTTTGGTAAGGAAGAGAGGTGCACTGGTGACTGAGCAAAAAATACAGGAACTCATCGATCAATCCGACATCAGAGAGCTCGCACGACGTTATTGTCGGGGCGTGGATCGACTGGATGGTGAGCTAATGAAATCGGCCTATTGGCCAGAGGCCATCGACGAACATGGCGTTTTCGTTGGAAATGCGCACGAGTTTGTTGATCACTGCATGCTGAGTCATCGACGCTGGGCGAGTACGCTGCACTGCATTTTTAATCACACCATTGAAATTGACGCCCCAAGCGGTACCGCGACTGGCGAAATCTACAACGTGACCTATCTGTTCTCCGAAGGAGAAAGTGCCGGAGTCGACCTTTGGGTGGGTCGATATCTTGATACCTACGAAAAGCGAGGTGAGGAATGGCGAATTATTAAGCGTGTCTGCGTGCACGAGGGTAGCCAACACCTCGACGGCGCTCCCATGACCCTAGACACCTCAAAATTTGTTCAGGGATCCTGCGATCGAAATTTATAGGCCTTGAGATTCCGTTCTTTGGGTATCTTGTTGGTTCGTGTTTTTACGTGCTGAGGGGTACTGAATGAATTGGCTAAAAAGTTAGGCCAGTATGCAATTGGAGTTGACAAAAAAACCTAGTGACGACGCCGTTGAACTAAGGAACGAAATTAGTGAAAGTGGTTGGTTCCTAATCCGGGTGGGTTCCGCTCCGGTTGGGCTTCGGCTTGATGGATGGGTGATATTTTCCAAGCCGCTGCGCTTTGGCGATCGACTCCGAAGAGGCGATCTCTTTCGAGTATCAGCAGTATGAAGCTAAAAAAAGAGGTGGCGGAAGTGAAAAGCGGTGATGATGGGTTGAACCAAGTGATGTGCAGATTGGCGAGTGCTCCCTGTTGAACATGGGACATATCGATTGGGAAGGAGGTTGAATTGCCGACTTATCAGAACCCTGCAGACGATAGCGATAAGCTCCGTCTCGATGAGACGGATAAGCCGCTTGCAGAAACCCTTAATCCTAACTTCCGCTACGCGCTCTTTTCACCGATTGCAAAAGGTGGGAAATCTCTGATCCAAGCATGCACTGATCTCTATTTGGGTCGAAAAATCTGTCACAAGAGCCTACGTAAAGAATTCGCACAGGATGAAGTTGAGCAACGACGATTATTGCGTGAGGCAAGAATTGCAGCTCGACTTCAACACCCGAATATCGTGCCGACGTATGACCTCGGTCGAACGCGAGACGGCGGTTATTTCTTCACGATGAAGTTGCTCGAAGGCTACACGCTACGAGAGCTCCTCAATTATCGTGAGAGGTACGATCTCACGCAGATGGTCAACGTCATTGAACAAATCGCCAACGCGCTGGCATACGCGCATCAAAAAGGGGTGCTACATCGTGACGTGAAGCCCGAAAATATCCTGGTGGGGCGCTTTGGTGAGATCGTCCTGTTGGATTGGGGGCTTGCCAAGGTTTGGGATGAAGGTGCGGATGAGGTGGAATCTGAAGGCATGACCCGCACAGCGTCCGGTTCTAAAAGCGAGGCGGATGGAGCACGCGCGGCATTGAGCTTGGGGATGACTCAGATCGGCCCTGTTCAGGGTACGATCAGCTACATGTCGCCGGAGCAATTAGATCGTGAGGCGACGATCGATGATCGCTCTGATGTTTATAGTCTTGGCGCGGTTCTCTACGAAATTTTGTGTGGTCAGACCGTGTTCGATGGTGAGCGCATGGATGAACTTGCAGAGAAAGTTCGTTCGGAAACGCCGAGACCGCCTTCGGAAAAAACCAGGGTCAAGCTGCCTCGAATGCTCGAAGATCTCACCATGCAGTGCCTGGCCAAAGAGCCAAGCCGGCGCGTGTCATCGATGAACGATGTCTTGAGAGTGCTGAGTGAAAATTGGTTGCTTAGTTAGACGAAAGATCAGCGACAACGAGACTGATGTTATCTGGACCCCCTTGTCTGAGTGCGGCTCGCACCAGTTGATCACTCAGGACGGCTAAATCAGTGCTTGCCGAGAGCAATTCATTGATTTCCCGTTGGGTGACGATACCGTGCAATCCGTCTGTGGACAGCAGCATTCTCCCAGCTTGAACGCTCGCTCGGGGTAGTTGCCCACGTGCGACCTCAGTCTCGAAGCCGCCGCCAATGCTGCGCGTTAGCAGATGCTTGTCTTGAGGTTCGGGCGTAAGACCCTGGCTTCTTTTTTGCTCATAGAGGTTGTGGTCCTTTGTTAAGCAGGTGAGCGCCTGACCACCACCTCCGAGGTAAATTCGAGAGTCACCTACCCAAGCGTACAAGAGGTCAGTTTCGGTCACGAGTGCACAAGCGATGGTGGTGCGCATCTCGGGCTTTCCGAGCCCCTCTTTACCTTTCTCATGAATCGCGTGATCCGCTGCGACGATAGCCTGGGTGAGTCCATCCAAGGTATAGGGCACCTTGTGCGTCCCAAACAGGTCCATGACGGTGTCAACTGCGGTGTTGCTCGCCAGATCGCCAGCGCCATGCCCCCCCAGACCATCGGCGATGATCAGTAGGCCAAGATTTTCCTGGAAAGCGAAAGCGTCCTCATTATGGGATCTGACGTGGCCTGGGTGCGTGAGTCCGACGGCTCTCACAACGGCAATGCTTGGCTCATTCAGGGAGATCTAGCCCGCGATGCGACCGCTTCGAACCAGTTTGCCTGGCAGGGCGCCCGTTGGTTCGCCACCCCTGAACGTCAAAACGCCTGCCACAATCGTGGCCTCTAAGCCGTCTGCATTTTGCAGAAAACGCTTACCGCCCGCGGGGAGGTCATGAACAATGTGCGGCGTTCTCAATTGCAACGCTTCGATGTCAATGACATTGATATCCGCCTTTTTGCCGATCTTGATTTCGCCGCGGTCGACAAGGGAGTAAAGCGAAGCGGGTTGCGCAGTCAGGAGGTGAATCGCTTGTGCCAGAGCGACCTTTGATTCTTTTTTGACCCACTTAGTCAACACATAAACATTCGCGCTGGTGTCACATATGGAGCCTACGTGCGCGCCGCCGTCGCCCAGTGCTGAGACGGTGAACGGGTGCTGCAATAGCCGGGGAATGTCCGCATTGTAGTTGGCTGCAGGAATATAAATGAGATTTTTTCCGCCGTTGGCAAGGAAAAAGTCATAGAGCCAACTGGCAGCATCCTCACCAGCTCGCTCGGCGCGCGCTGCGACCGACTGATCGGCATCGGGCAAGTATTCCAATGGATCTTCCATAGGATACATTTTGTCGAATCGGTCATTGAAAATTCGAACAAAGATGTGAGGATTAATGTTTTCCTCGCCGAGAATTTTTGCCTTGGTCTCTGGGTCAGCAAGTCGGGTAAGACGCTCTTCCCAGGGAAGGTCATCCAGCGCCATGTAGCTCGGTCGACGGTAGAATGGATTCATCGAAGAGGGTAGACCCATCATCATTCCCACGGGTCTTGATAGCACCTGACCACGAATGTCGAGGCCCTCGGATTGAGCCGTTTCTACCATCGCGAGTTGCTTTTCCCATAGCTCGGGTTCGTTGTCTAAGTGTAGGAGTGTAAACGTGCCTTTCGCACCCGTCTTTTCACTCACCTCTCGTAGAATTGAAAACTCATCGGCAGGATCTTCCCAGTCAGAAATGAGCTGAAAGACGTGGCCTTTTTCGCCCGATAAACTTTCACCCAAGGCTTTGAGCTCAGCTGTCGCCGCTTTGTAAGTCGGCACAAGGTTACCATCGGCGCTCCGATGAACGAGCGTTCTTGATGTTGAAAAACCCACTGCGCCGGCTTCAACGCCCTCTCGCAGCAAGACCTTCATAGCCTCGATATCCTCTGGCGTGGCAGGCTCGCGGTTCACCGCTCGCTCACCCATCACGAAAACGCGCAGCGGCCCGTGGGGCAACAAGGCGGCGACATCAATATCGCGGGGCTTTCTGTCCAGGCTGTCGAGATATTCAGGAAAACTCTCCCAGTCCCAGGGCAACCCTTCGCTCATCGCTGTTTCTGGGATCTCCTCGACACCTTCCATCAGCTTAATGAGGACATCGTGATCATCCTGGCGGCAAGGCGCAAAGCCGACGCCGCAGTTACCCATCACCACGGTGGTTGTGCCCAGGTTTGACGAAGGCGCCAAATGCTCGTCCCATGTTGCCTGGCCGTCATAATGAGTGTGGACGTCGATGAAGCCTGGCGTGACGATTTTTCCAGCCGCATCGATGACCTGGTCTGCGGAGGCGTCAATGCTGGGCTCGATCGCCGCAATCTTTCCATTTTGAACGCCAATGTCAGCGATGAATGGCTCACTACCCGAGCCATCGAACACTTGTCCATTCTTAATCAGAAGCTCGTAATGACGCATTGGGCGACCCTCCATGATTGGTCTCTTTTTGATCTGTGTGCGCGGGGAGCGCCAAGGCAAGCACGGATTGTGCTGGCGTTAACGCCACCTCAGATATCGCGTGCCGGGCACACAACGTAGCCCCGAACATAGCGCATTCAAGCCGAGCGTACTAGGGGTGTTCAGACGACAGCAAGCGAGTTCGGCGCATAAATAGTCGATACCTTGTCCTCTAGGTCGGCCTAAGAGAAGTTCGGATACCCGTTGATGATCTCGTCGCCAAGCGCCAATTTCAGTGGACCAAGCCAAGGTTCAAAGGGTTGCCACGCGTCTAAACTCGTTTTGAAAATAGGTTGCCTTACCTGTTCAGAACTGGGGGTTCGGACGCTTCGTTCACTTTCAAAAAAACTCAGGCACGATGCTTCAAAGGGAAGGCCACAATATTCGAGTATCCGGCGGACCTCTCCCTCCAGGTCAAAGACCACTGACTCATGATGAACCCGCAAGACTGCGCCTGGAAGCACCGCATCCCAATGACGCATGATGTCGACATAGTCCTTGTAGTATCGACCGATGTTTTCCAGTCCATAAGTGAACTCCTGCCCGCTGGAAAAGAGTTGCTTGAATCCACTGAAACAACACGCCATTGGGTGGCGTCTGGCATCGATAATTTTCGCGTTGGGCAACATGAGGCGAATTAACCCGATATGTCTGAAATTGTTTGGCATCTTATCGATGAAGAAGGGCTTACCTGACCGATGAACTCGGGTTTCTTCGAGGTAGCGAGTGCCCAGCGCAAGGCAGGTCTCTTCGCTCAAAGATTCAAGGCAGCCGGGATAGACAGGATCATCTTGAATTCGGCGCCGGCCATCAAGCTCAAAGGCATAGGATGCGATATTGGGGAGTTCCTGCGTGCCTTCGACCTGGGAGTGTGAGGATAAGATTTGTTCCAGGAGCGTTGAGCCGGCTCTCGGAAGTCCAACGATAAAAATTGGGTCCGGCGCGGGATTGCCAAAGCCTGCTTTCTGGGTAAAGAGTCGCGGCGTGCAATGCGTTATTTGCAGTCGCATTCGTTCACTTAAGAGCGTGCCATCAAAGTGCAGTTGCTCTAACTTTCTAAGGTTCCCAGCCTCGTAGGCCTTGAAGGCGGCCTCGACGTCACCGCTATCCTCGTAGTGTTTTCCGAGCGCGAACAGAAGATGGATGTCATCGATTTCACGGGTCATCGGTCGGCCAGAATGTTGGTTCATGGCGGCAACTTCAGCGTCGGTGAACCGGTAGGTTTTCAGATTTGCCAGGCTCCAATAGGCATCGCCAAAGTCTGGCCGAAGCGCCGCAGCATCTCGGTAGGCGACAATCGCGGCCTCTGTCTGACCGATGGTCTTCAGCGCGTGGCCTTTGAGCAAATGCACGAGCGAGGGGTCGCTCACCTTGTCCTGTACCTCATCGTAGATGGTAATCGCATCGTCGAAACGCCCCAGCGCCACGCATTGATTCGCGTAAGCGGTCTTATAGCGAACATTGTCGGGCTCGAGTTCCAGGAGATGGTTGGCCTGATCAAAGGCGGCCTGATATTTCTGTCGTTTATAAAGCACGGTCATGTAATCAAACCGCGCCAATCGGTTTTCTGGTTCAAAGGAAATCGCATGAGCAAGCAGGGTCTCAGCATCGTCAAGGACTTCGGTGACGACGCCGATGTGCGCGAGTAGGCGCATCCCTTCAACATGTTTAGGGTTTTGAACCAGGAACCGGCGACAGACACGCTCTGCCAAGAAGAGTTTGTTTTCCTGGATCAGTGATCGAGTCTGTAGAAGGGGTTGAGGGAGTGCGCTAAGACGTCGCTGCTGTTCCTCTGCCTCCTCGCGGATCACGTCATGATTGAGTTTGCGTGCAAGCTCGGCTAGCGCCCGCCAACTCGCAAGTAGCGCATCATTGAGCGTAACGGCTTGACGAAAGCCACTGAATGCGGCGCTTTCGTCGCCTCGAGAGATCAACGCAAAAGCCCTTTCCTGGATCGCGAGGCTGTCTCTGGGGTAGGTGTTGAGGAGTTGATCGAGTTTCTCGATGCACGCGTCGAATTGACCCAATCTTCTGTCGATCACTGCGAGGTAATACAGCGCATCTCGATGGTCAGACGCTTCATTCAAAATGGATTCGAGACTAACCACCGCCTCGGACAAATTTGACTGTGCGAGATGTTGTTGTGCGGTCCTGAGTGTTGCAGGAATATCGATGGGCATAGGTTGCCAGCGGTCAATCGGGCGCACAGGCTGCCCGATGACCGATCATTGGAATCTACGTCTACTGTAAGTCGTATGAAACGCGCAATCCAATAGTTCTTGGGCGATTGGTGGTGACTCTCTCAAAGAAGTCTTGGCGGTTGATGTGCAGTTGCGCACGTTCATCCGTCAAGTTACTTGCGAAGAGTTCGACACCCCAGCCATTGTCCAGGCTCGCAACGCCAATTGAGCCGTCTAGAATACCGTAGCTGTCCTGCATGGTGTTGGGCTCGTCCGCTGTGTCAACGATCGAGTTGAGGGCCTCGCCCGCATACTTGTAGCCAAACTGCCAGTGAGCGCCTAGATCACTGTTCAATTCCCATTCATAACGGGCGCGTACACTGAACTGCGTTTCGGGCGTCAGTGGCAGCATGCTGCCCGCGTCGGCCACCACGATGTCAAATGCCGGGTCGACGTAAACCAATTCCGTATCGTTAAACGAGGCCGCCGCAAATACCGTGAGGTTGTCATTGACCGCCCACGCCATATCCATTTCCAGCCCCATGATTTCAGCGTCACCGCCGTTATCAACGATGGTCAGAATGGAGATGTTCTGTGAATCGAACTGCGAAACTTGGATGTCTTGCCAGTCAATTTTGTACACGGCGCCATTGAGTCGCAATGAGCCATCGAGAAGCGTGGTCTTAACGCCCAACTCCATATTTTCAAGAGAGTCAGATTCGAATACATAGGGTAGGCAGTATCCGGGGAATCCGGTCGACGGATTACTGTTGATGGCGGCGCTCGTCCCACAGGCCGTCCCATCATCTCGAATGTTGTTCGCGCTCGCGTTGTACACACCCGCCTTGGCGGCTGCTCGGTTAAAGCCAGGGGGGCGATACCCTTCCGACCAGGTGGCAAAGACCAGGGTGTCGGAGTCTTCGGGTTGCCATGATGCCGTGAAACGCATGATCGTGTCGGTCACATTGAGGGGCTGCAACTCCGCAAAGTTGGTTTGATAATCACGACCGCCAGTTAGGGCAGGTCGAATATCATTGTTGGGGTCGTTATCATCGACAAAGAGTGGGCGATTACCGTAGCGCCAGGCACCGTAGCCAGTAAACCCGTAATCCAAGTCATAGTATCGAGCACCAATGGCGATCGACAACGCGTCAGTCACGGCGAACGAGATTTCACCGAAGATGGCGGTCTGTTTCTCGGTCCTTGTGTTGTCATTCCTGAATTGCGTTGAGTCGGTGACGCGTCCACGTGCGTTGGCTTCAGAGTTTGTGAACGTGCCGCTCGTTCGGATGTCAATGGGTGAAAAGCCAGCATCAATCGGCGCTTGATAGTTGAAGTCCCCGATGTGCAGGATTTCAAAGTCCTCGAAGAAGACGCCGCCTTGCATGTTGAGTCGACCGTCAAAGTTTGTGGCGACGCGAAGTTCGTGGGTCCAGCGCTGGTTTTCGTTCTCAATTCTCGCCGCGTTGGCGGGCGTACCACATTCAATCACACCGGGATCGCCACCGATGGTGGGATCAAACGTGTAGAAGGTGCTTGGGTCATAGTCGGTGTTGTAGCCGGTGCCGAGCCCATTGTAGTAACCGCCAACGAGATACTCGCACTGGTAGCCTGAGATGAATGCACCAATGTTCGTGTAGCCCGTGTAATCAATGTTGGCTGTGACATCTCGGTCGAGAAAGGCGCCCGTGTAGATGACATCTAGGTCGCCGAATGAGCCCTCAAGCGTCCACGCTGTTTGGTTGAATTCATCGTCCAGGAAATCATCCGTAAATCTAGACACTTGTAAGTCGTCTAAGAGGGGGTCGTAGTCGAAAACACCTTCGGTCGACAGCGACTGCGCGGTGTGTTGAATCAAGAGTCCCCAGGTGTCGGAGATCATGTACTTCAAGCCAAGCCGCATGCCTGCATAGTGTGCATCGTTGAAATCATCCTCAACCAATGCCGCATTGTTTGCGATGGTTTTATGAACAGGCACGGTGAGACCACCTTCGCCCACAACCGTCCCATTAGCAAAAACGGTGCCTTCAGCATAAGTGACGGTGTCTCCGGGAAAGGTTGGGTTGATCGCGTTGTTCGCCTGGAATTCACCAGGGACATTATCGATGAACCCGCCCTGCCTATCGTTGTAGAGCGCGACTCGAACAGCCATTTTTCCGTCGATGATGGGTAGGTTCAGCATAACTTCGGCTGAATTGCTGTCCTCGCCGCCTGATGTGCTTGACCAACTGCCATTAAAGGATGCGTCGAACTGGTCGAGGACGGGCTTTGCAGTGATCAAACGAACGGTGCCCGCCATTGAGCTTGCGCCATAAAGCGTTCCCTGTGGTCCGGGTAACACTTCGATCCGCTCCATATCGCTGATGTAGACATCAAGGTTGCGCCCCCCGGCCGTCACCGGCTGTTCGTCAAGATAGAGGGCGACGTTGGGTGCGGACCCTTGGGATTCAGCGACGGTAATATTGATGGCATCGACGGCGGCACCCCGAATGTAGATTTCATTCTGGCCTGGGCCTCGACCGCCGGCATTCACGTTGGGAAGGTATTGCACGTAATCTGCGAACTCTTGAATGTTCTGATCTTCGAGTTCCTTTGCGCCGATGGCTTGAATGGTGACCGGCGCATCCTGAAGAGGCACAGCGCGCTTGGTGGCTGTGACGACGATTTCTTCCAATTCAGCCGAGGCCTGGGGTGCGGTCGCGGCTGCGATGGCGGAGAGTACAGCAAGGTGCAATTTCTTCTTTTGAAACATGGTCAGTCCTGTTGGTGC
>JALRJG010000390.1 GCA_023261215.1 Pseudomonadales bacterium
TCAATGGTCAGATTCCAATTGAGCCTGACGTTGTGAAGGCAACGGAAACCGCGGGTGCCCTTTTAGAAGCCGTGGGTTGCAGCGTTGAGCGCACGTGCCTTGACTTCTCTGGCGCCGACCGCACGTTCGAGGTACTTCGCGCCTTGAGCTTCCACAGCCGTCACGGTCCCGGCATCGAAAACCAGCCCGACATGTATAAGGACACAGTCAGGTGGAACGCTGCCGAGGGTGCGAGACTCACCAAGGCAGACCTGATGGACGCAACCGCAAAACGAAATGCCTTGGGTCAACGTTGCGCCGCTTTTTTTGCGGATTTCGATTTTCTCGTCTTGCCCGTGGTCCAAGTGCTGCCGTTCGATGTCAACGAACCTTGGGTCAAGACCATTCAGGGCGAGCCGATGACAACCTACATCAGCTGGATGAAATCGTGCTACATGGTCTCGGCACTTGGAACGCCAGCCATTTCAATTCCACTCACGTTCAGCGACCAAGGCTTGCCGGTGGGCCTTCAAATCGTTGCCCCTTGGGGACAAGACCTTCGCCTCTTACAGTTTTCTAAACTGCTTGAAGCGCAGATCTCCGCGCGAATGATTGTGCCACGCCTAGTGAGCCCATAGCATTGTGATTATTGTGCTCAGCGTATTGAGACTAGCCATCAACACCCAGTGAGACTCTCATGTCAGCCCTATTCAATTCGTTTGTTTCCCATCTCGAATGCAGTGATTCCGGCACGACGTATGCGGCGGACCAGCTGTACAACCTCTCCACATCGGGCCATCCCCTCCTTGTCCAGTACGATCTAGACGGCTTGGGCGCATGCCTTACTAGGGACAATTTCAAGCTGACGGCACCGGGTTTCTGGCAATACGGAAAGCTACTGCCTCCAGGCGACAGCGCGGAAGCAGTGACGCTAGGAGAAATACTCACACCCCTGATTTCGATTGATGCGCGCTCAAGCCTGGACGCGCCTCAGCACGTTTGGATCAAGGACGAAGGCCTACTGCCTACAGGTTCGTTTAAAGCCAGAGGGGTTGCGATGGCTGTGACCATGGCCCGTGCCCTTGGTGTCACTCGCATGGCGATGCCGACGAATGGGAACGCGGGCGCTGCGCTCGCAGCT
>JALRJG010000391.1 GCA_023261215.1 Pseudomonadales bacterium
GATCGATGACCATATCAATGTCGATAACTCGGTCAGGGTGCCATTGATCAATCGGGGGTCTCGAACCCACCTCGTAGCGCGCGAGTTCCTTAAACAACCCATAATGGAGCGCTTGATCGAGACTCAAAACTTGAGCACCTCCGCCTTCAGCGCTAAGAGATCAACGATCCCAATGGCATTGAAGCCTTTCATCATGCCGGCACACTCACCGGGGTTAAATGCCAAATGGCAGGCTGACTGCTCTTGATGAAATCGATGCGTATGACCGTGAAGGCTGATATCGAACGTCGCTTCATGGTCGCTCGGAAATTCGAGGGGGTCGTGAACAATACATATTGATCGACCCGCAAGCATCAACGAATAAGGCGGCTCAAAAAACTGGAACCCAGCTCGAGCGATGGCGGGCTCCAGCGTATCACGCTCTTGATCATTGTTACCAAAGACACCCACCATCGGCATATCTAGACGAGAAAATACGTCAATCGTTTTCGCTTGCGTGATGTCGCCCGTGTGGATCACCCAGTCAACCGCGGCCTCGTTAAAGAGCTGAACAATCTGCCGACAGTTCGACAGATTATTGTGCGTGTCACTGACAACGCCGATGCGCATAGAAATCCCCAACAAAAAAGGCCAGTGAATCACTGGCCCCTTTCAGATGATCGCTCGTGTATTAAGCGACTTTTTCTAGAATGTGGATACCACAGGCAGAGCCTAACCCAATGACGTGGGCGAGGCCGAAACGCGCATTTTCAACTTGGCGCGCACCCGCCTCTCCCCTTAAATGGGTACACAGTTCGTAAATGTTGGCGATGCCAGTTGCGCCAAGTGGGTGCCCTTTGGAAAGCAGCCCGCCGCTCACATTCACTGGAATCCGTCCGCCGAGAGCGGTTTCGCCCTCATCAATCATGCGCCCAGCTTCGCCGTCCGCACACAACCCAAGATTTTCGTAATGAAGGATCTCAGCGGTGGCAAAACAGTCGTGGAGCTCAACCAAATTAAGGTCGCTCGGTCCAATGCCAGCCATCTCATAGGCCTGCTTTGCAGCGATTCGCGTCACAGAGTTCACATCAGGCATGACCAGATCTCGATCACT
>JALRJG010000392.1 GCA_023261215.1 Pseudomonadales bacterium
CCAAACGGATGGAAGCGGGGTCTCCAGCCCGCCCGCCGCTCTGTTGATTCAGGCCAACATGGATGATTCCGCCAAGAAAGGTACCGACAGTGAGCACGACGGCATGCGCTGAGATCCTCTGCTGCATTTGGGTTACGACACCCTTGACGGTCTCCCCGTCGACGATGAGGTCATCCACGGATTGCTGGAAAATCCATAGGTTGGGTTGAGACTCCAAGCGTCGCCGAATCGCCTGTCGGTATAGCTGGCGGTCTGCCTGCGCTCGGGTGGCTCGAACTGCCGGGCCTTTTCTAGCGTTCAGCACCCTAAAGTGGATGCCAGCCTCATCCGCGGCTTCACCCATTAAGCCACCCATTGCGTCAATCTCTCGCACCAGGTGGCTCTTGCCAATACCACCGATAGCCGGATTACAGGACATCTGACCGAGTGTCTCGATGTTCTGAGTGATGAGTAGGGTTTTTGCACCCGCTCGGGCTGAAGCCGCTGCGGCCTCGCTTCCCGCATGCCCGCCTCCAACGACGATCACATCAAACTGATTCATCCTGCTACCTTCATCTTTCTTGCCCGTACTAAGAGATTTTGTAGCGTCTAGTGACAGCGAACGGGTTGGAAGCACACAACAATTAGCCTTCCTAATCACCCGCTTCACAGCGTTCGATCATACGCTGCACTGACCGCCTAACCGTTTGTCCGGCGCCGACCGCTCCTAGGACAATGCCTAAAACGGCGGCTTCTAAACCCGGTCGTTACTCGCAGCTAAACAAAATCATTCCAGCGCACAACGCGGGCCGGCAAGTTTAGCGCTTAAAAACCGAGAATCAATCATCAGGTCGATAGGCGCTGACACGTGACGGGTTGACTTCTTAACGATTTATTGAGCTATTTGCCGATGCAGAAACTGGAGAAGATTCGGCCCAAAAGTGCGTCGCTGGTGACTTGGCCAGTGATCTCTCCCAACGCCATTTGTGTGCGCCTAAGGTCTTCGGCAGCCAACTCGCCTGGCTGACCACTTTCAAGCACCAACAAGGCATCATCAATGCATCGACGGGCCGACGAAAGCGCCTGAACATGACGTTCCCTCGCCGAAAATCTC
>JALRJG010000393.1 GCA_023261215.1 Pseudomonadales bacterium
TCCCAAAGGCCTTGTGGGTTCCTGGCCCAACCGTGTTGATCGCGCAGAGTCCGTCTGCGCCGGCTTCAGTTGCTGCAAGCGCAATCTCGCCGATGCGATCCGTGTTGGGTGTGAGCTTTGGGATCACGGGGACGTCCACCGCAGCCTTCACCGCAGTAATGATCTCAGCCACCAAGTCTGGGTCTTGTCCCATCGCCATCCCGTAGCCTTTCGCGTGAGGACAAGAGAGATTGAGTTCGAGTCCATCAGCAAAGGGAGCAAGGCGGATAGCCACGGCAACAAATTCTTCGACGCTGCCACCAAAGATCGAGACTAAAAGAAAGCGGTCAAAGGGTACTTCAATCGCGGCAAGGCCCTCGGCTGCCCTCTCCATACCTGGGTTGGTGAGACCCACGGCGTTGACAAAAGAACCCGGCGCATATTGGGTGTAGATCGGCTCGCGATAGCCGGGCCGAGGTTCAGGACCGATGCTCTTGGTGGTGATCACACCGATTTGGGGCATGTCCAGGATGACACGCTGAATAATGGAAGGTTGGGTGGTGACGATCCCCGATGGAATGGTGAAGGGCCCAGAAATCGTTTTGCCTAAGAATGTGGTTGGGCCGGCCATGCGCGGATCCTTGCGAGTCGGGCGCATTATATCGAGGAGCTGGCGTGCATGACAGGCAAAGCGCGCTGATGCCTCAACGGAAAGGAAGAAGAGGGCAGTCAGCGCTAGGATTCGTAGGCCTTGAGTTGGTGCGCTTCTCGAATACGGGGTTCAAAAAGCCCGGGGTAAGTCACTAATTAGCAGCGATGCTCATCAGATGAATGTGTAAATGCTCTTGAGGAGTCTCCACGAGCCACTTTCGACAAGTAACTGAAGCGAGCTATGCAGGGTTTTATCAAAGGTCTCTCAAATTCAATGCCTGAAGATCGGAAGCTATGATAGCGAATCCTGTGCCATCCAACGCTATTGCCATTGAAAGGGTTTTAGAGTCCCATAACGCGCGAGAACTTAGAGGGTGATTAGAAAACGTAGAGAAAGTTGAGAAATAGTGAGTTCCAGGAGCGCGCTTCAACGAAAACTCTATTCAAAACAGAAGCTT
>JALRJG010000394.1 GCA_023261215.1 Pseudomonadales bacterium
CGAGCCGTGACCTTTTTGACGTAGTTGCGCGTTTCTTCTCGATTATGCCGGTTGGTTAAAAACCAATAGAAAGCCTCTACGCTCATGCCGTTCACTCGATCGAGTGCGCGCTGTTTGTTGCCTTCGGGGTCGAGGCTTCGCCAGAGGTTGCCCGCACCACCGTTGTAGCTTGAAATCATGGCGTACTCGAGTTTGAGTGGATGATAGATGCCGCTTAGGTAGCGATCCGCGAGGATCGATAAATAGCCTGCGCCCACCTCGATGTTATTCTGAGGGTTGTATAAGTAAGCCGATGTGGGGGTGTGCTGGTAGCCCGCCACCAAAGAAAAGTAGTCGCGGCCGGCCGTGTCGGCTTTGATCTGCATCAAACCCAGAGCGTTCGAGCGTGAACGCGCCATCGGGTTAAAGGAACTCTCGGTTTCGATAATGGCCATGATGAGCGATGGGCGAATTCGGTGTTTTTGACCCGCCTCTCTCGCCAAGCGCTCGTACTTATTACCCGCGATCGCTTTATGTCGCGTCACCATTGGAATGCGAACCGTGAAGTCGCCGCGTTGGCTCAGCGCGTTATCAAACAAATGAATCGCGAAAGCTTCAGCCTGCTGAGTCGTTTCAATCGGCCTTCCCTGGTGATCGTGGACCTGACCAAACAAGAAGGGTTTGCCGGTTTTTCCCTTGAGTCCAAGGTCATTGGCGGTCCCCGCATCGATAATGCCAGGGTCGATTTGGGTGAGCAGGACATCCTGAATGTCTTTCAGCAACAGGCTGATGGTGGGTGCTGACACCACGATCATTCCTCGCTCAAAGTCAATGAGCACTCGCTCGGTCTCGGAACTTCGATAAGCATAGACCGAGGGGATCAGTGAGCCTGAAGGGTCCGAGGCACCGGCGTATTCTTCGAGGAGCAATCGAACATCCTCGGGGTAGTCTCGGTAGTCCTGCCCTATCGCCGGTGCGGTGCCAGAGACTAAAAACAGGAGGACAATATTCAGAAAACCCTGACGGATTGCTCTGAAACTCACGTGGACCCCCGATGGGGACCGCGTTTCATGTGCTTTAAGGGGCGGGTGCTCCA
>JALRJG010000395.1 GCA_023261215.1 Pseudomonadales bacterium
ATTGAGTGGTCAAGAATCCACCTATGTCACGTCAGCAGGCGCGCGGCCCATTCGTCACATCATGCCCGATCGCGGTTTTGTCTCGTTCGAACAAGATATTCCTCTTTATGTCTCAGGCTTCGGTCCCAAGTCGCTGGCAGTGGCGGGCCGGCGGGGCGAGGGTGCCGTTCTGGGGTTGCCCGCTTCGGGCGCGATGATGGAGAACATCTGGTCGATGCTTGAAGCCGAGAATTCGGCATTACAACGGGATGCGTTCTACACCACCGCGCTGACAGCCATTGGGATTTTAGAGCCTGGTGAAGCGCCGAACTCCCCAAGGATGATCGATCGTTGTGGCGCCATGGCGATGGCATCCATGCACTATGCGTTCGATCAGTTCCGCAATTTTGGTCATCAGCCGCCGCATGCATTTGCTGAAGTTTGGGAGGATTACACCCAATTGCTCAGTCAATTCCCCGAGGACCGTGTTCATCAGAGGATTCACATGGGGCATAACTGTTGGGTGGTGCCTGAGGAATTGGCTTTTTTGACGCCTGAGGTCATGAAGCGCACCTGTTTAATTGGCGAGCAAGACGAAGTGCTCGAACGACTCTTTGAGCTTCATGCGGCGGGTTTGAACCAGGTGATGAATTTGCCTAACTTTGACACGCGGTATGAGGTGCTTGCCGAAATCTCAGAGAAGGTCATCGCCCCGGCAAGAGCCTGGTCGTAAGGGCTGTAACCCGATTGGTTGCTCTTCCATGAAATTGAGGGCACCATCTTCGGCTGAAATTGCAGCCGCAATGCGAGGAAATATTCATGTCAGAAGCTTATAAACCCCTAGACCCTGAAACGATGACACGGTCGCCTGGGTTGACCTACCAAGATCTGCTCGATCAAGACTCTAAGCCCGTTCCGGAAGTGTTGAGGCTCGAATCACCCATGCACATGGGGTTTCGGGAATATCCAGTGTCACGATACACCACGCGCGAGTGGCATGAGCGAGAGGTTGAGTCGCTTTGGAAAAAGGTCTGGCAATTCGCTTGCCGCGAGGAGGACATCCCGGAGCCGGGTGACCAT
>JALRJG010000396.1 GCA_023261215.1 Pseudomonadales bacterium
CGATCTAGAATGGAAGGATGCCAGCGGCCGAGCCACGCTCTATACCTATTCCGTTGTTCGCCAAAGCTACCATCCGTTCTTCAGAAACCTTGTTCCCTATGTTGTGGCGTGGGTGGATCTCGAGGAAGGCCCAAGAATTTTAACGAACGTCGTCGACGTGGCGGATGTTGATCAAGTCACCATCGGTATGCCTCTAGAGCTCACTTGGGAAGAGCACGAGGAGCTTTCGATTCCACTCTTCAAACCCGCGAGTTCGTAAATGAACGCGCGATTTAGGTGAGAGGAAGAAGTAACTCGGTACGTTTGGCGCTAAGCGCTTAGGCGAGAGGTTAGCCTTGGGCGCGCCCGACTGAACATTCAGCGCGAGCGGCGGTTTAACGCAAAAGCCTTGTCTACCGCCGACGGACCTCAAGGTGCCTGAACCCCCGATGTGGGCTGACCGCAGCCTATGGAATTCTTTATGAACGCACCCGTCATTGATTTCTATTGGGACCTCGGCAGTACCAATACTTACTTCGCCTTAAAACTTCTGCCTCCGATCGCAGCAAAGTACGGCGCTGAAATTCGCTATCAACCCTTTAACCTCGGCTTCGTGTTTCAAAGTCAGAAGTATGTATTGATGCAGGAGCCTGCAGACAAACTGAATCATCGGTTGGTCGATTTAAAACGTTGGGCGGCGAAGTATGACTTGCCCTTCATTCGCCCAACCCAGTTTCCGATCAAAACCGCGCGCGCCTTGCGCGGTGCCATCGCGATGCGGGAATGGGATCTAGAGGTGCCTTACATCGAAGCCATATTCAAAGAGTATTGGGAACTCGATAACGGCGAGATTGGCGAATACTCACAGCTACGTCTCATTGCCGAGCGTCTGGGCGTTGAGGGTGCCGTCTTTGAAGCCACGGCAGAGTCGGATCGCGTTCGGAGTGCATTGATTCATGCGACCAATCAGGGGCGCGAGCGAGGCGTCTTTGGTGCACCTTCGATGATGCTTACTGGCGAGCTCTATTGGGGGAAGGACCGCTTCGAATTCCTGGAAGATCA
>JALRJG010000397.1 GCA_023261215.1 Pseudomonadales bacterium
CGAAGCCATTCGCAACACAGGCTGGCGGTTGCTAAAGATTCGCGCCAAGCCTTTTGAGCCCATCGCGCTGACCGGAAAGTAATGAGACAACGAAAGAGATAGAAAAAGAGAAAAGCGGGAGCCAAAGCTATGAAAAAAGTTTGTTTAATCACAGGCGTCGGACCAGGCACCGGCAGCGCCTTGGTCCGCCGTTTTGCCGCCGGCGGTTATCGCGTCATCATGATTGCAAGAGACGCGGCTCGCCTGGAGAGCATCGAAGAAGACGTGCCGGACACCCACGCGCACCCCTGCAACGTTGCAGACGAGGCGCAACTTCAAGCCACACTCGAAGCCATCGAGGCTGCTTGGGGCATCCCCCACATCGTGATTCACAATGCCGTCGCAGCCGCACGTGGCGATTATCAGCAAATCGATCCCAAGTCGATGCAAGTGGCTTGGCAAGTTAACGTGATGGCACTCCTTTCGCTTGCTCGCTGGGCGAGCCCGGGGATGATCGATCGCGGTGAGGGCGCGATCATATGCACGGGGAATACCGCCGCCTACCGAGGGAAAGCGCATTTTGCCGGCTTCGCGCCCACCAAAGCGGCCCAACGAATCCTGATGGAAAGCATCGCGAGGGCCAGCGGACCCAAGGGCATTCATGCGGCTTTTCTTGCGATCGATGCCGTCATTGACCTTGAATGGACTAGAAAGGCCTTTGCTGGCCAACCCGATGAATTCTTCTGCAAACCGGAGGACATCGCCGAGAACGGCTTCGCACTGGCCCATCAACCAAGGAGCGCGTGGACCTTCGATATGGTGATCCGGCCCTTCGGGGAAACGTGGTGATGCCGCCATTGAACAAAATCAAAATATTCTCTTACCTGCCCAACCCGAGAATCTGGAAGGCGCAGATCGCCGCCGACTACTGCGGCGTAGAACTGGAGATTATTGGCGATAGACCCACCGAATTGAGCAATTGGCTGTGGGATGCCGACGCACGACCCC
>JALRJG010000398.1 GCA_023261215.1 Pseudomonadales bacterium
GCAGCCACGCTAAACGTCTTACTGTTAGGTCTCGCTGCTTTCAACCAATCGCCAAACGTGTTGGCGGTCATATTTCTGGGGCTTCGCCCCTCACGCCCGCCGATCACCAAGGCGGCCGGATCTTGATCATCCAGGCAATAACGGACTGTTCCCTCGGCTCGATCGAAAAAGGTATTGCTGGGTAACCCATGACGATTCGGATGAAGGCCTGTGAGCATGACCGCATGACCAGGGCACGTCGTCGACACGCCATGGCCAAGCGTCGCCTGGGTAAACCATCGGCCCTGACGAATGAGCGCGCCCAACCCACCCGGCAAACGCTCATCCAAGCGATCTCGCCGAAGCTGATCAACGGCGATCACGACCACCAGCCCCGTCTCGGCGCTCGGTTTCTGCACGGCAGATCGCTCCCCGTCTGCATCTGCGAAGCTCAGCCGAAACCCCAATGAAAGCACGACAAAGAAAACGATCTGAAATCGACGCTGAACCATGCTCATGGCCTCCTAATCTGCTTAATCCAAATCCGCTGAGAGGGCATATCAAGAAAATCCTCTTCGATATCCGTCTCGGTCTTAGCAATCTCGTCTACGACCTCCATGCCGTGGATGACCCGACCAAAGACAGCGTAACCAAAACTTAAACACGTTCGGGGCTTGACCAGTCCTCGCTCAGCGGCTTCTAACCGCTCGGCCTCATCCGCTCGAGAACAACTGCCCTCTTGATGGTCCAAGTGGGGGTTATCGGCGACATTAATGAAGAATTGTCGGGTGGCGCTATCGATCTCGTCCATCCTGGCCATCGCCAAGGTCCCTCGCACATTTTTCAAGCCCGCGTCCGCTTCATTGACAAGCTCAACCTGCTCAGCCAGAGGACTCAAATCCTTGAGGTAACCCCCCGTCTGGATCATGAACCCATCGATAACACGATGAAAAATTGCGCCCTCATAGGCATCTT
>JALRJG010000039.1 GCA_023261215.1 Pseudomonadales bacterium
CCGATGTCCATGAAGATACGCCGCTCGATGAGGTCGCCTCTGTGGTCTCTGTTCTTCAGACGCCCGCATTTTTGTGTCGACAGACTAACTTCATCCAGAATGTGGCGCGTCAAGGGTTGCCAGTGAATATCAAAAAAGGGCAGTTCCTCGCCCCGTGGGATATGCGTCATGTGGTGGAAAAGGCAGAGGCCACAGGGAATACGCAGATCATGGTCTGCGAGCGAGGCGCCAGCTTTGGGTACAACAATCTCGTGTCCGACATGCGAGCAATACCCGTGTTGAGACAGACAGGCTGCCCCGTGGTTTTTGACGCCACCCACAGTGTGCAATTGCCCGGAGGACAAGGTGAGAAGTCCGGCGGTCAGCGGGAGATGGTGCCGACGCTCGCCAAAGCGGCTATCGCCGCCGGTGTCCAAGGCGTATTTATGGAGACACACCCCGACCCCGAGCAAGCGCTCAGCGATGGCCCGAATTCTTGGCCCTTAGACCAATTGGCCGAGCTCCTAAAGCTCCTGAGGGAGATTGATCGCGTGGTAAAATCGGCGGCGTTTTAGGGGCGATCACCGGGGTTTGGCCCGATGAACTGTGGCCACCTCATGCATTGTCCTCGTGCTCAGACAATGTTCAATCAACGAAAAGAGATGCATTTGTGACAGAAGTAGCTGATATCAGAGCAAGAGAAATTCTGGATTCCAGAGGCAATCCCACCCTAGAAGCGGAAGTTGAGTTGAGTTGTGGCGCGGTCGGGCTGGCCATGGTGCCCTCAGGCGCTTCCACCGGTTCCCGCGAGGCGCTCGAGTTGCGCGATCTGGATGCGCACCGCTATCTGGGCAAAGGCGTTCAAAAGGCTGTCAGTCACGTCAATACGCGAATTCGGGAACGGATCCTGGGCATGGAAGCGAGCGACCAACGCGGCATAGACCAGGTGATGTTGGATCTTGATGGAACTGAGAACAAGTCCGTACTGGGGGCAAATGCCATGCTTGGGGTATCGCTCGCGGTTGCGCATGCGGCAGCCAAAGCCGACCAGTTAGAGCTCTATGAGCATTTGGCGCGTTTAGACGAGACGGCGGGTCGCTACAGCATGCCGGTGCCCATGATGAACATCTTGAACGGGGGCGAGCACGCAGATAATAACGTCGATATTCAAGAATTCATGATTCAACCCGTTGGGGTTTCGTCTTTCGCGGAGGCGCTTCGCGCAGGTGCAGAGATCTTTCATGCACTGAAGTCCGTTTTGAAAGCCCAAGGTCTTTCTACGGCGGTGGGCGATGAAGGCGGATTCGCACCGAATCTAGCGAGCAATCGAGCCGCGCTCGAAGCGATTATGGTTGCTGTGGAAAAGGCGGGCTATGTTCCAGGTCGGGACATTCATTTGGCGCTTGATTGCGCAGCATCGGAATTCTTTGACGATGGGTCCTACCATCTGAAGGGTGAGGGACGACGATTTACCAGTGCGGAATTCGTCGACTATCTGGCGGGCCTCGTCAATGAGTTTCCCATTTTATCGATTGAAGATGGTCTGCATGAGAGTGATTGGGATGGCTGGGCCTTATTGACTGAGCAATTGGGGCGCAAAACGCAGTTAGTGGGCGACGACCTGTTTGTGACCAACCCGGGCATTCTGAAGCGGGGTATTGATGCTGGCGTGGCCAACGCGATTCTGGTTAAAGTTAATCAGATTGGAACCTTAAGTGAGACCTTAGACGCGATACAGATGGCGCGCGCCGCGGGCTATGCGACGGTCATCTCGCACCGCTCGGGCGAGACAGAAGACACCACGATTGCTGATTTAGCGGTGGCGACGGCTGCCGGGCAAATAAAAACGGGGTCGCTCTGCCGTTCTGATCGTGTCGCCAAATATAATCGACTCCTTCGAATCGAAGATCGTTCTGGGGCAAACTATAAAGGTGCATCCGAATTTAAGTTGATGAGCTGATATGCGTTCAATTCGACCTCAACATGGCTTTTTGCTGATCGCGCTGGTCGCCATTGGCTACTTGCAGACCAGACTTTGGGTCGGCGATGGAAGCTTTGCGCATGTCGCGGCACTGCAAGCGCAGCTCGACACACGGTTCGAGGAGAACGAGCGTAAACGGACCCGAAATCGCTTGTTGAAGGCTGAAATTATAGATTTAAGAGAGGGGTTGGATGCGGTTGAGGAGAAGGCGCGAGCGGATTTTGGTCTGATTAAAGAGGGCGAAACCTTCCTTCTACTGGTTGGTCAGTGACACCGATAGCATGAGTGTCAATTCAAGGGTCCATGTCGTGGTGCCCGCCGCAGGACTCGGGCTCAGAATGGGCGCGTCACTGCCCAAGCAATACTTACCGCTGATCGACCGACCCATTTTACAGTGGACTCTTGAGACGTTAACAAGTCTGAACCCCGCTAATCTGATGGTGGCCATTAACGCTGAGGACAAGTGGTTTCGTGAGTTGCCCGAGATTGGGCACATTAAGCCAGTGTTGGGCGGGCAAACCCGTGCACAATCAGTACTGAACGCGCTCAATGAACTTGACGCGCCTGATGATGACTGGGTGCTTGTTCATGATGCGGTGCGCCCCTGTCTTCGTCTTGAGAGCGCGCAACGCCTCATCGAGGTCGCCCTGAGCGACGGGATGGGCGCCATTCTGGCGCAGCCTGTGACAGAAACGTTAAAAAGGGCCGATGGACAACGCATTCAAGCGACTGTGGATCGGAACAATCTCTGGCGCGCACAAACGCCTCAGATTTTTCCCTTTGCAGCGCTCCGCGAAGCGCTAGCCAGCAATCTCGAGGCCACTGACGAGGCGAGCGCGATGGAAGCCTTGGGTCACTCGGTGAAGTTGGTGCCAGGTGATCACGATAACATCAAGATCACAACGAAGAGCGACCTTGATTTCGCTGCGTTCGTTTTGAGTCAGGAGCACCGTTGATGCGAATTGGGCAGGGGGTTGATGTTCACGCGTTTGATGTCGAGGGCAGTGCGACCCGCATCCGCCTAGCGGGTATCGACGTCCCGCACACGAGAGCGCTGATCGCGCATTCGGACGGTGATGTGGCGACGCACGCGCTGATGGATGCGTTGCTGGGTGCAGCCGCCCTAGGGGACATCGGTCAGCATTTCTCTGATCGGGACCCTCAGTATGCAGGCGCTGATTCATTGGTTCTGTTGGCGAAGGTTGTGTCCATGGTATTTGATGCAGGATTCACCGTGTCAAACGTAGATCTGACGGTGATCGCCGAACAGCCCAAACTGGCGAAATACACGCTCGCCATGCGAGAGGTCCTGGCTCAAGCGTTAGACATTCACATGAATCAGGTCAATGTGAAAGCGACCACCACAGAAAAGCTCGGCTTTGTTGGCCGAGAAGAGGGCGTTGCAGCGATGGCGGTGGTGATGCTCCAATGATGCCGGCAGAGTCCGCGAGTGAATGCCTTGCCTTTGCTTATGGTGCACCAGAAGCTGAGGGCCGGTATCGAGTACATTGCGATGATTTTTGCGTCGTTGAGCGCTCACTTCCTGCTGCGGGTCAAGGCGAGCATGAGTATTTGCTTGTCGAGAAAGTGGGGGCTAACACCGCTTGGATTGCAGAACGACTGGCCGAGCATGCGGGCGTCGAGGTGATGGCCGTTGGCCACGCAGGCAGGAAAGATCGCCACGCTAAAACGACGCAAGCTTTCACTATCCACGTTGGCTTGAACACGGTAACGGATTGGTCCACCTGGTCGCTCACCGGCGCTCAAATCATCGCGCAATCTAGAACCCTCAAAAAACTTCGTCCAGGGGACCACTTGGGTAACCGATTTACGCTCGTGCTGAGAGATGTGCGTGGAGATCTAGCGCCTCGCCTTGAGCGCATCCGAGAGCAAGGGTTTCCGAATTACTTTGGACCCCAACGTTTTGGTCGGGACGGTCAGAATCTTGTCGACGCTGACGCTTTCTTACAAGGGGCAAAGCGACCCAGACACACGCGGTCGTTACTCCTTTCGGCAGCGAGATCACAACTTTTTAACGAGTATCTGTCACGAAAGATTGCGACTGATGGCTGGAACAAGGTCCAAGCGACGGATGTGGGACCGTTGTTCGGTCGTTCGAGAGACCCTCAATTGGGCGAAGCAGAACTCGATATCAGAGGTGCAAGATGGTTGAAGGGCCTTGTGAGAGAAAAGGTCTCGGCGAGCGTCAGGTCGCTGAGGACTGTGCCGGAGACTCTTGCCTGGCGTGTGCTCGGCGAGGGCTGTTGGGAACTAGATTTTGGGCTCCCGCCAGGCAGCTATGCCACGAGTCTCTTGAGAGAAGTTTTGATCGGGCAAGAAGGTCACCATGCCTAAGTTGACTCATCGAGGCGTTGGCATGACCTCCCAACGGACTCGGAATCGATTAATCGAGCGTCTTCGAGAGCAGGGAATCGCGAATCAGCAGATTCTTGATGTGATGGCAATGACGCCAAGGCACTTGTTTGTTGATGAAGCACTTGCCCACAGAGCCTATGAAGATACCGCCCTGCCCATTGGTCATAGCCAAACCATCAGTCAACCTTACATCGTTGCTCGAATGACAGAATTACTCATGGGTCATGAGGCACCTGAACGCGTATTAGAGGTAGGGACTGGCTCTGGTTATCAGACTGCGATCCTGGCCCAACTGGTCAAGGAGGTGTTTACCGTCGAGCGAATCTCAGCACTTCTCGAGCAAGCGCGTACCCGATTCAGAACGCTGGGATTGAAGTCAGTGCGCCATCGACACGACGATGGTCACATCGGTTGGGCTGATCGCGGACCTTTTGATGGCATTCTATGCACGGCATCCCCAAGACAAGTGCCTGAAGCGCTGGTTGAGCAGTTGCGTATCGGCGGGCGTCTCGTGATTCCAGTGGGGGGTGACGAGCAGCATCTGCACGTCATCACGCGGACAGAAGCGGGCTTCGATGATGAGATCATTGAGCCGGTGCGATTTGTGCCTCTCGTGGGCGGGCGGTCATGAAACCGATCTTGGTCAAACGAACGCTGGTCGTGGGCGCGCTGATGGGCGTGGCTGAGGTGATTCCTGGCGTCTCAGGGGGCACCATTGCGTTTCTTTCGGGGTTATACCTTCGGATGCTGTCCGCGCTGGCCATGCTGCCAGCGTGGCTCAAGCAAACCCTGATTGATCGCCAGTTCAAGTCAGCCTGGCAGCGCGCCGATATTCTTTTTTTAGTGATTCTCTTTGGTTCGATGTTGTCGACTGCGATGCTTGTTTCGGGTTTGATTCGCACGGCACTCGCAGAGTATCCGATTCCCCTGTGGTCACTCTTCACCGGAAGGATTTGGGTGTCTGCCATGGTGATGCTGTCAGGCGACGCGGAAAAGAGTATCAGGAAGTGGCTCTGGGTTGCTTTCGGCTTGGTGTTGAGCACCTTGATCCAATTTGGCTTAAGTTCGGCTCTCGAGGTCAGTGCCATCACCTTGCTCATTGCTGGGGCTGTTGCAGTCAGCGCATGGGTGTTGCCTGGTATTTCTGGGAGCCTGATTTTGCTGTTGCTAGGGCTTTATCCGACGGTCATCAGAGCGCTTTCAGAATTGGATTTGACGATACTCGCCCCGCTTGCTTTAGGCTGTGCGGCTGGGCTTCTTGTGTTCGCAAAATTGTTGGAATCGATCTACGAGCGATACCGGTCGGAGACGGTTTGGTTGTTGTCGGGTGTACTCATTGGCTCACTGGTCCGGCTCTGGCCATGGCAGTCTATTCAAAGCTATCAACTTCGGGACAATGGGGAAACCGTGCCGATCTTGCAATTTCCAGTACTGCCTTGGGAGTATGAAGGCCTCACCGGCCAGGATTCGCAACTATTGATCGCCCTGTGCATGATGATCGTCGGCGGATTCATGGTCTGGGGTTTGCATCGGCGAGTACCGATGGGTAGCGTTGCCAATGATGAAACGCAATAACCTCCAGTTCGGAGCTGTCATCCTCAGTCTGGCGCTGATATTAACGGGGTGTCAGAGTTCACCGCCGCCAGCACCCGTGAGCATGATTGGGGAGCGAGGTAAAACGCACACGGTGCGTCGAGGCGAAACGCTCTACGCAATCGCTTGGCGCTATGGCTTGGATTACAAGGCGCTCGCCAAGCGTAATGGCATATCACCCCCGTACACGATTTACGCGGGTCAGAAATTGAAATTATCTGCGGCCGCCAAATCGAAACCTTCTTCTCGGCAGACGGCCTCGGCCAAAACTGAGCCCAACGCGGTATACAAACAAAAGCCGGTGGCAAAGCCCACTCCGAAGCTTTCGACCAGCCGCATCAATTGGCAGTGGCCTGTTGAAGGTGAGGTTAAAACTAAATTCAGTCTATCGGGTAGTGTCAACAAAGGCATTGACATTCAGTCCGCAGGGCAAGCCAATGTGAAGGCTGCGGCGCCTGGGACCGTGGTCTATGCAGGTGGAAATCTCCGGGGTTACGGAAAGCTTGTGATTATCAAGCATGACGCCACATTTCTGAGCGCCTACGGTAACAATGAGGCCTTGGCAGTAAAGGAAGGAGACGCGGTGACCGCGGGTCAGAACATCGCAACCTTGGGAAGCGATCAGGTGTTGCACTTTGAGATCAGGCGGGATGGTCGCCCTGAGGATCCCGAGGGGCACCTACCCTGAGGTGGTCTCGGAATCCATCGGAGTAAGAAAGCGTCGGCTTAGCGCTCGAGATGATCGAGTTTGCCCTTAACATCCGCCCATTCTTCGGCATCGTCCAAAGGCTCTTTCTTCTCTGTAATGTTTGGCCACACCTGACAAAGCTCGGCATTCAATTCGAGAAACGCCTGTTCTTCTTCAGGCAACTCATCTTCGGAAAAGATGGCGTCCACCGGGCATTCTGGTTCGCACAAAGCACAATCGATGCACTCGTCAGGGTTGATCACGAGAAAGTTAGGGCCTTCGTAAAAACAATCCACAGGGCACACTTCCACGCAATCGGTATGTTTGCACTTGATGCAGGCATCGCTGACGACGAATGTCATAGTTCGATCTTCCTTTTAAAATTAAGACTTGGACACCGAGCCCATCAGGCTGTGACCAGAGGTTACTAGAATTGAAGATTAAGTGCTTCGAAGGCCTATCATCTGTTAACCACGCTGTGAGCGGGTCATATGAGGGCCAAAAAAGCGCTTGGTTACCCTAAAAATTTCGGGGCCATTCTAGCAGTTTTTAGGGGTTCTACAACTCAGCCGTCAGTCCAGATCTTTAAGTGTTTGTTGTAGTTGGTATAGCACGTCGAGCGCTTCCCTGGGCGTCAATTGATCTGGCTCGAGGCTCTTTAAAAGGGTCACCAGCGGTGCATAGTTCGGCGGCGTGCTGAATAGATCCGATTGAGCGGGCGCCTCGAATTGAGAATTGAGAGACCGCGTGTGGTCAGCGAGCTCGAGCCCGTGGAGCTTATCTTCGGCGATTTGAATCACCCGCTGGGGCACACCAGCGAGTTTGGCAACTTGCAGACCGTAACTTTGATTGGCAGGGCCCTCATTGACCGCATAAAGGAAAACGATCGAGTCATCATGTTCCCTTGCAGATAGATGTAAGTTCCTGGTGTGGGGGAGCGTACTTGCGAGTAGCGTGAGTTCGAAGTAATGGGTCGCAAACAGGGTCATCGCGCCAATCTGTTCAGCAATGTGTTGCCCCGTGGCCCAGGCAATGGAAAGTCCATCGAAAGTCGATGTGCCGCGTCCGATTTCATCAAGTAGGACGAGACTGCGTTCGGTCGCGTGGTTCAAGATCAGTGCGGTCTCAGTCATCTCGACCATGAAGGTGGATCGCCCGCCTGCCAGGTCGTCAGACGAGCCAATGCGAGTGAACACACGATCCAGGTCACCAATCTCAGCGCGAACGGCAGGCACGAAGCTGCCGGTTCGACCCAAGATTGCGATGATGGCGGTTTGCCGCATAAACGTTGATTTTCCGCCCATATTGGGCCCGGTGATAATGTATTGACGGGCGTCGGCATCAAAACAAATATCATTGGGAACGAAGGGATCCGTCGTCATCGATTCAACGACGAGGTGACGGCCCGCTTCGATTCGGAGCTGAGGGGCTTCAGTCAAGATTGGCCGCACCAGATCTAAATGGAGTGCCCGTTCTGCGAACGTCGTGAGGACATCCAGTTGCGCAAGTCCATTCGAAAAGGCTCGCAAAGGTCGCAATTGGGTGACCAGCGTTTCGATGAGGGCTTCGAACAGTATGCGCTCCCGAGCCAATGCCTTGGACTGGCTCGAGAGTGCCTTATCTTCGAAGGTTTTGAGCTCCGGCGTGATGAAGCGTTCCGCGTTTTTCAGCGTTTGTCTGCGAATATAGTGCGCGGGCGCTTGTTCAGCTTGGCTCTTGCTGAGCTCGATGTAGTAACCATGAACACGGTTGTATCCAACCTTAAGTGTGGATAGCCCAGTCTCTCCGCGCTCTTGCTGTTCCAGTGCAATGAGATAGCCAGCTGCGCCCTCGCTGATATCCCTCAACTCATCCAGTTCAGCGTCGTAACCCGGCTTAATAACGCCGCCTTCGCGGAGGACCACGGGCGGCTCGTCAATGATCGCGGTTCGTAAATGCCGGGCAATGTCATCCTGCGGCGCGACGTCTTGCGCGAGCATTCGGAGACGCGGTGTCTGAAGCGAGTGAAGCAGCGTCTTGAGCTCCGGCAATCGCTCGAGTCCATTGCGAAGCCGAGCCAAATCCCTAGGTCGAGCGGACTTGAGCGCAATTCGAGAAATGATTCGCTCGACATCGCCAATGTGTCTTAGCACCTCTTGTATTGCTGGATATCCGCGCATTCGAAGAAGTTCTTCCACGGCATCCAACCGGTCGAGGACCTCGAGATTGTCTCTGAGCGGTTGGGTGAGCCAACGCGCCAGTAACCGACCACCCATGGCGGTTCGAGTCGCATTTAACACCGAATATAGGGTGTGGTCTTGCTCGCCTCGAAGGTTTTCCGTCAGTTCGAGATGTCGTCGTGATGCGGGGTCGATTTCGACCAAATCGTGCGCATCGATGGCGGTAATCGCTGAGAGGTGGGGTAAATCGCGTTTCTGCGTCTCAATCACGTAGCGCAGGGCAACGCCCGCCGCAGTCAAGCCGAGCGCCGCGTCGGATTTGGCGTCAGCTGCGAAAGGAAGCGCAATGCCAAGTTGCGCAAGCTGTTGAAGATTGTCCTCAACTTCGAAACTGGATTGTGGCCAAACAGTCACCGCGGCGCGAGGCGGCAGGAGGCGATCTAGCGCGCTTCCTTCAGGAATGAGAAATTCAGAGGGCTGGGCTCGGCCAATTTGGCTCTGGAGGGACTCAATGGAGTCGGTATGCAAGCATTCGAATCGGCCACTCGCCACTTCAATGAGCGCCATCCCATAGCAATGACCCACATCGACCATTGCGCAGATCGAACTCTCGAGATGGCTGTCAAGCAACCCTTCCTCGGTTAGGGTGCCAGGCGTCACAATGCGAACCACTTCTCTTGCGACCGGACCTTTACTTTCCTTTGGATCGCCTATTTGCTCGCAGATGGCAACGGCGACCCCAGCCTTGACCAGCTTGGCGAGGTACCCGTCGGCTGCGTGATAGGGGACCCCACACATTGGAATGGGTTCCCCTGCAGACTGGCCCCGCGTGGTCAAGGTGATGTCCAACAACTCGGCTGCCTTGGCGGCGTCGTCATAGAACAACTCATAGAAATCACCCATCCGATAAAACACAAGCGCATGTTCGTACTGCGCTTTGATGCCGAGATACTGCTGCATCATGGGCGTATGGTCGGATTGGCTCACGGTGAAATCTTTACAGGTAAAG
>JALRJG010000003.1 GCA_023261215.1 Pseudomonadales bacterium
AAAACAGCCAATTATCGTGCGAATTAGATTGCGTTTGATGTTCTAAAAATTTGATATCAAATTAAATTTATCTGAAACCAAAGACGCCAAGACGCCAAGACGCCAAGACGCCAAGACGCCAAGACGCCAAGACGCCAAGAGGCCAAGGAGCGAACGAATCGAAAAACAAATAGGCGAAGAAGGGTTGATGTGTTTTGGCGTAGCAGCGGCTCGTGTTGTCAATGCCCGGCGGTCAGGGATCCCATGCTCAGCCCATGGAGAGGCATCAGAGCCGACGCATCACGATGTGCTCGGGTCCCTGAGAAGTTCTCGTTCTTTCAGTAATCCGAGGACGAGGCTGATCGCCATGAGGATGATGATTAGGGTGAAAGGGAACGCGGTGGCCAGAGCGAGCGCTTGGACCGAATTCAACCCCCCGCCCAAGAGAAGCGCGATACCGATCATCGCGAGCGCACAGCACCAAAAGACGCGTTGCGTCACCGGCGTTCGGGTTTTGCCTCCCGCGGCCATGGTGTCGACGACCAGCGAGCCGGAGTCCATCGATGTGACAAAGAAGATGATGACGAGCACCAGACCCACGATGGACGTCACTTCCGCAAATGGCAGTTGCTCGAGAAAAATAAACAACGTGAGCTCGGGCTGAAAATTGCGAACACTGTCAGCTACCGCGGTCGCGCCATGAGTAAAGTAGTTCACCATGGCGGTTTGGCCAAAGATGGTCATCCAGATGAGGAAAATCATGGACGGTGCAATGAGCGCGCCAACCACAAATTCTCTGATGGTGCGACCGGTTGAGATTCTGGCGATGAACAATCCTACAAACGGTGAGAAGGCAATCCACCATGCCCAATAGAAAGTAGTCCAATCATGCATGTAGTAGAAATCGGTTCGACCTGCCCAGGTGCTAAGTTCGGGTAAATACGAGAGATAGGCCCAACCTGAAGTCACGATGTGTTCGAGCGTGCTCCAAATTGGGGTCGTCATCAGCACGAAGAAGCCGAGCGCAGTTGCCGTCAACATGTTGAGTTCGCTCAGTAGCTTGATGCCACCGTCGAGGCCTCGAAGCACAGAGAAAAGCGCGAGCGCGGTGATGACCGCAATGAGCGCCATTTGCACCAGGCTAGAGTCTGCGACCCCGAATAGGTAGCGAAGTCCACCCGAGGCTTGTTCTGCGCCGTAACCGAGCGAAGTAGCAAGACCAAAGAGCGTCGCGAAAATCGCAAGAATGTCAACGATGTGACCAGGCCACCCCCAGATGCGCTCGCCAAAAATCGGGTAGAGCGCGGAGCGCATCAGCAATGGCAGTGATTTGTTATAACAAAAAAAGGACAGAGACAGCCCGACCACGGCGTAGACCGCCCATGGATGAAAGGCCCAGTGATACAGCGTCGCAGCCATCGCGAGGGCTTGAGTCTCCTCTAGCCCAAGATCGGTGATATTGAGCGGTAGTCGCAACGCATGATTCATGGGCTCTAGGACGCCATAAAACATAATGCCAATACCGATCCCAGCGGCGAACAACATGGCCACCCAGCTAAGCAGGCTATATCTTGCTTCGGCCTTTGGGCCACCAATTCGAATGCGACCCAGCGGCGATGCTGCAAGCGCGATACAGAACAGCAGGAAAAAGTTCATGCTGTATACAAAAAACCAATCGAGTTTTGTGGTCAGCCACACCCTCAGCGAACCGAACCATTCAGCGGCCACTTGAGGGAAGAGCAGCGTTAGCACGACAAAAATGACCGTAACGCTGCTGCTCAAAATAAACACGGGGTTATGGATGTCGAGCCCGAAAGCCTCGATGTTGTCCTGCCCCACTTCGTAGTCAGACGTATAGACGTCTTCGGTTCCTTGGGCCTCAATTGAGGCGTCGGTCTTGGAAGACAAAGATCTCACCAGCTGAAATGAGTAGGGGACCCTAACATGTTGACCCTAGGGTGTCACATCAAGGGGCTCGGACAGCAACTGAAGATCGAGCGGTACGCAGCTGAACCCTCGCGTCGCTCGGCCAGCGATCCAAGGTCTGACTTGGCGAGGCAGGTTCCTTGCGTTCGATGATTGAGGGCCGCAGCGCGCTTGATGCAATGCGTTGCCGCTTGATTTAGCGACCCTTGAAGTTCGGCGCTCGCTTTGCGAGAAAGGCTTGAATCCCCTCCTGGCCATCCTCTCCCACCGCGCAGCTTGCGATCTCTCGAGTCTCAAGTTCCATCTGAGTTTCAAGGCTGGTGTGGGAGCTTTCGTTCAGAAGTCGTTTGACCGAACCAAAAGCTCTCGTTGGACCGGACATCACTTCGCCAACACACTGCGCCACTGCGGATTCAAACGACTCGGCAGGCACGGCCTGATTGATCAACCCCCAGGACACAGCCTCCTCAGCACTCAGAACTCGGTTGGTGAGCATGAGTTCACGCGCTTTTCTGTCTCCAATGCGCCTGGGCAGGAAGTAAGTTGAGCTCCCATCGGGTGACAATCCAGCCTTGGTATAGGCTGACGTAAATTTCGCGGTATCCACTGCGATCGCCAAATCGGCAGCGACACAGAGACTTAACCCCGCGCCTGCCGCGGTACCCTGAACCGCGCACACCACGGGTGCATCCAGTCGAGTGAGACGACTGATGGCGATGTGAAGATCACCCGCCATGGTGCGAATGAGTCGTCCAACCTCTTGGCCAGCCTCGGCAAACTCCGCGATATCGCCGCCGGCGCAAAAGAGTTTACCGGTCGATCTGATCAATACGCAGCGAAGATCGCTTTGCTCTGCGAGGCGGGTTGCGGCATCACTTAATTCCTTGGCCATCAACGGATTCATCGCATTGGCTTGGTCAGGCCGATTCAAGGTCAGCGTGGCGAGCCCTTGCTCGAGCTGAAGTGTGATGGTTTCAAAGCTGCTCATGGTCGATCTCTTCTCTAGGGTGCGGTTCTGGCACGCAATAGGTGATTCTAGCACCGGGCGCGTCTTGCTCATCCGTCATCGTGCGCTAACTCTACGCATCGAATCAAGACTGGGCGCCTGATGCATTGTGCTCAGCACGTGCTGCGGGCGCCTCGTAACACCAGATCGAAAGTCTATCGGCGTCTCAACATCGACTGACGGAGTCGGAGCGGTCTTACCATTCCGCATGACTGGGGCTTTTGGCGGTCTCGCTTCAATCGCGATCTTTCTGAGAGATGGTGTCCGCGCGTGGCTTCCACTTCGGACGATTAACCCGTGGCTAGAGGCCCTCGGCAAGCGCTTCCCCACGAGACTCAAATTTAGAGGACGTTTCAGGGGCCATGACTTTGCCGATCGAGGCGTGGGTTCAAATCCATTCATCGCGATGTCGAAAGTGGTCTTTTTGCGTGACGCTTTTTCATGACTCTTTTTGCATAAGGCTTTTTGCTTAACTCTTTTTGCATAGTATGGTGGGCAGACCTTGAATATCTGCTAAAAAGTGAGGGCGCTGATCGAAGACGCAGCGACAGACCCTAGCCAAGGACAAACCTGATGAGTGAGGATGCAATGCCAGAAGCAATCAACCCAGTCGCCGACTTGGCACCCAGACCCGATGCACAGATGGCGTCGGTTGATGAATTCGATTTGATGCGCCCGGACCTCTTTCACGGCGACTACCACGTCGATTTATTTAAGCGATTGAGGGACGAGGCGCCCGTGATCAGTCAAGACGTTGAAGATCTTGGTCGGGTTTGGCATGTCACGCGGTTCGAAGACATTATGGCGGTGGACACCAATCACGCGGACTTTTCATCCGACGGTTCGATTGTCGCCACAGACCAGGAAGAGGATTTTCCGCTGCCGATGTTCATTGCGATGGATCCACCAAAGCACGATCAGCAGCGGCGGGAGGTCAGTGGTGTGGTGGCACCCCGTAACCTAGCCAGCATGGAAGCGTTGATTCGTCAGCGTTGTCGGAAGATATTGTCCGAGCTGCCAAGAGGGGAAACCTTTAACTGGGTTGACCTCGTTTCGATCGAGCTTACGACGCAAATGTTGGCGACGCTCTTTGATTTCCCCTTCGAGGATCGTCGAAAACTGACCCGCTGGAGTGATGTGGCCACTGCGGATGAACAAAGTGGCCTTGTGGAGAGTGAAGACGCGCGGCGAGCAGAGCTCATTGAATGCCTGACTTACTTCACCGAATTGTGGAATCAGCGCGTGAATGCTCCGCCTGCAAACGACCTGATCTCGATGCTTGCACATGGCGAGTCCACAAAAAACATGGACCCCATGGAATACCTGGGCAATCTAATTTTGTTAATTGTTGGTGGTAATGACACCACGCGTAATTCGATTTCGGGTGGCGTTCGGTTTTTGAATGAAAATCCTGATGAGTTTGCAAAGCTCAAAGCCAATCCCAGCCTGATTCCGAATATGGTCCCGGAAATCATTCGCTACCAAACGCCGCTCGCATATATGCGTCGCACCACAACGCGTCCTGTTGAGATTGCTGGGCGATCGATTCCTGAAGGGGAACGCATTTTGATGTGGTACGTCTCAGGCAATCGCGATGAACGTGCGATTCAAAATCCCGATGCGTTCTTAATTGACCGAGCCCGATCTCGGCAGCATCTCAGTTTTGGTTTCGGCATCCATCGCTGTATGGGGAATCGACTCGCGGAGATGCAATTGAGGATATTGTGGGAAGAGATTCTTGCGCAATTTGATCGCGTCGAATTGGTGGGCGAGCCTGAGTACGTGAATTCGAACTTCGTGAAGGGATACACCTCGTTGCCTGTGGTTGTTTTTGATCGTTAGATCAGCGCTTTATGGTTGACGTGACGTCAGAGCGACCGGCGGGCGCTGATTTCGGTCCTAGTTTGTGGGCTGAAGCCCTCAGTCATCATCGAGAGAAGACCCAACCAGCTGCCGACCTACCGACCCAAGCGGATGTGGTCATTGTGGGGGGTGGATTTTCCGGTCTTTGGACGGCCTACTATTTATCCCTCGCTGATCCCCATCGATCGATCACCTTGCTCGAAGCTGAGCATGTGGGATTTGGCGCCAGTGGTCGAAATGGTGGATGGTGTATGGGGTGGGCAGAAGGTATCGATGCCTTGCTCGAGCGCCCCAAAACCAGGACCGAGGGGCTTCGTTGGGCTAGGGCCATGCAGTCAACGCTCGGTGAGATCAAGTCGGTGCTTGATCATGAGTCGATTGACTGTGATTTCCACCAAGGCGGAACCCTGACCACAGCGACCAACAGAGCGCAATTGGCGCGTCTCCAACGACATCATGATCAGTTGCTCACCTGGGGTTTTGATGAATCTGATTTTCAGTGGCTGGCACAAAAAGAAGCGCTAGATCGGGCCAGGGTCGAGGGTGCCTTGGGTGCGCAATTGACGCCACACTGCGCGGTCATTCATCCAGCGAAATTGGTTGCCGGTCTGGCGAGGGTCTTACGCGCTCGTGGGGTGCGTATCTACGAAAGGGTTCGGGTAACCTCAATCAGAGGTTTGATGCTGAGCACGAACCGAGGCAATGTCGCTTGCGAAACCCTGATCCGAGCGACTGAAGCCTATACGCGGGAGCTTCCTGGCTACGCCCGTTTAGTGGTACCCGTTGTGTCTGCCATGGTGGCAACCGCGCCACTCAGCGACGCCTTATGGGCATCGATTGGTCTGGCTGACCGTCCCACCTTTTGCGATGCGCGTCGCGTGACGGTCTATGGTCAGCGCACGCAGGATGGTCGAATCGCGTTTGGTGCACGGGCTCGTCATGTTCGTGGCACGTCGCTACCCGCACAGTACGCCTCCACCAATCCGATCTTCGAGGAAGTCGAACGTGCGCTGTACTCTCTTTTTCCTCAGCTTTCTAACCACGCGATCACGCACCGTTGGGCTGGCGTGCTGGCGATCTCACCCCGGCGTCATCTAGAGGTGGCATTCGATCGAGATACCCAGCAAGGACATTTGGGCGGGTATATGGGAGAAGGTGTCGCCGCATCAAACTTTGCCGCGCGGCGCTTGGTCGAGCGCATGATGAACTTGCCTTCGGATTGGGTCGACGCACCCTTTTACGTGTCGCGGCCGAAAAAATGGATCCCTGATCCTATGCGATCAGCGGGCATCGCGATTGCTCGCCACGCCGCTGAACGAGCAGACGCAGCTGAACAAAAAGGCGCAACGTCGCCGTTCTGGGGCAGGGTGTTCAACGCGCTCGTGTAAAGAGTCCGCGCTGAATACCGCTATTCGAATGTCGGCTCGTCCCACCAGGGAAAAAATTCGGGTAGATCGGATGAGACTTTGCCCGGGAAGACGGGCGCACGTTTTTGGAGGAAAGATTCCACGCCTTCAAAGGCGTCCGCGGATCGTCCTCTGTGATAAACCCCTCGAGAATCAATTTTGTGCGCCTCCATGGGGTGGTTGGCGCCCAGCATTTTCCAAAGCATGTGCCGGATTAGGGTGACAGAAACAGCCGACGTCATTTCCGAGAACTCGAGGGCAAGCGCTTTAGCCGCAGGTAACAGGTCTTCTTCTGCGTGGACGCTGCGAACGAAGCCGCGGTTAAGCGCTTCGTCTGCTTCAAATACGCGTCCAGAGAACGTCCACTCGAGTGCTGTTTGAATACCAACAATTCGGGGTAGGAACCAACTTGAGCAGGCTTCTGGGACAATGGCGCGTCGAGAGAACACGAAGCCATAACGGGCTTTTTCTGAAGCAAGGCGAATGTCCATGGCGCACTGCATGGTGGCGCCAACGCCAACTGCGGGTCCATTACATGCTGAAATCAGGGGTTTTTTGGACTCGAATAATCGAAGGGTCAGTAAACCCCCGCCATCACGCTGCAGACCGCTTGGTCTCCCTGGCGCATCATTGTTGAAGGTGTCTTTTCCAGAGGATAAGTCTGCACCCGCGCAAAAGCCTCGTCCCGCGCCGGTAAAGATAATGGCACGCACCTCATCATCAGCGTCTGCCGCATCCATCGCATCGATTAACTCTTGCATCATTTGACCGGTGAATGCGTTGAGCTTGTCGGGTCGATTCAACGTGATCGTCAGAATGGGGCCGTCTTTTTCGTAAAGGATTTGTTCGAAGTTCATCAGCGTTCCTTGGGTTAATTAGGCGTTGCGGGCAAGTTCGTGAAAGAGTGCGCGTTGGGCATGGCTACCGCCAATCGTGTGGAGCGTATCAAATGTCCCTTCGAGGAGGGACTTCGCTTCGGTCGTCTGACCTTTTGCGCGAAGCGCTAAGGCCTCGGCGAGATCCTTGCCCACGGCCTGACAGGTGAGGCCTTGCTCTAAGGGACTGTCGCTCCAAGCGTCAATACTGGCCATGCCTCGTTCGAGCGCCGATTTGTCGCCAATTCTGGCCGCGATCATCACATAATGCAGCGTAATGAATACGAGTTCCTGGTCTGTGATTCGGTGCTGATAGTCGGAAAGCGCGAGCCAGCGTTCGTTCACGTTAAGACCTCGCATTTCCAATCGGTGCAGCAGGCTCGCGGCATTGCAGACATCCAGATAAAAGTCATCCTTCAGCGGTCGGATCAAGCAATCATCGTAGAGCTGAAGCGCGGCTTCAGCCTCACCACTGTCGACCAACATCAGGGCCTTGTGCCAGTGGAGATGGTTCGTGAAGTTGTTCGTGGATTGCCAGTGCGGCAGGCATTCGTCCATCCATTGCAGGCCCTCTTGCCATCGGGACTGCATGTGGAGCACATGAGCAACCGAATGTGCGGCCCACATATCCATTGGGTCGGCAGCCACTGCTGCGCGACCCAGAGCCTCGGCTCGTTCGAAGTGCCCCGTTTCTTCGTACCCAAAACTGAGCATGCCTTCGACAAAGCTTCGCCAGCGGTGATCTTCGGGCCATGCTGTAAGGCTAGCGTCGGTCGCGTCTCGCATGGCCTTAGCGTCACCTCGATAAAAGTGAAGATGGTTGGCCGCTTTAAGGGCTAACAAGTCCGTAGGATAGCGAGCCAACAATTCTGCTAATCGTTTGCTGACGAGGACAAGGTCGTCCCGCAACCAAGCATCGATCGCGTCCCGATGCAGCGATTCTCGATCATTAAGTTCAAGTTCGCCTAGAGCCCCAGCGGCCTGTTGCAAGGGCACTTTGAATCTCGGATCACTGGCCATCTTAAGTTGGTATGACTTAAAGATATGACCTGTGGCGAAGGTCGGGTCGTCCTCCAAAATGGGGTGAAGACTGTCCATGGTATCTGTGGCATAGCGGAGATATCGGTCAATGACCTGATCAAAGCGATGCACCGAGTCGTCGCGGTCACAAGAGTGGTGAAGTCCGAGATGATCCTCTATCTGCATAAGCCTGTCCGAAAAATTGCGGTTTGCGAGCCAAAAAAAGGCGCTCTGCCTTTGTGGAAGGTCGACCCAGGATCTGATTTCGATGAGGGAAACGACCGAATTGCTCCACGATTAAAGCGTGGTCTCGAAATGAGCGCAAGAAGCCATCAAGCAGTGCTTGCCAAGGAGGCTCGGCTTGCTCGCTGAGCCTCAAGACCGCCTGAAGACCTTCGGTTTGGTCGGTTGCCGATTCGCTGTGATGAAGCGGCATCAGCGTGAATACCCGCTCGATTGGGGACAGTAAGGCCCAGTCATCTCGAGACAGGATGCTTCGGGTTAACTCGATCGCTTCTGATGAGAACGCGAAGGCGTGAGGGGTGCCTCGGAAGATGTGTCGTGGAAACTGATCCAATGCAATCGTTAGGGCAAGGGCCTCGTCAATGGTGCGCGCCGTGTGACGGAAGCCCTCCAGCGGTGAGGGCGTAGCTGAAAATAAGAATCCAAACCGGTGTGCGATGTCTTGGTCCAGCCGCTTGCCACCTCGAAACCAAATGCTGTATTTCGCCGCAACCTGCTCTGGATCAAAGCGGTCGATGCCAAACCATAGTTTGATGATGTCGCTAGTGGGTAAATCCATCGGTAATCTCGCCATCAGGCAAGTCAAGATAGCGGCGCAGGTAGTTCACCAGAATGTACAGCGGGATCGTGTCGAGGAGTGCCACGACAACTTTGAAGAGGTAGTTGCTCATCATCAGCGAAAACAGCAGTCCCAAAGTCATAGCGCCGGCAAGGAACTGAGCGCCAAAGGTCACTGCAACCACCATGACCGAATCCACGCCCTGGCTCACGATGGTGCTGCCGTTGTTTCGTAGCCAAAGATGTTTGCCGTCCGTCAGGCGCTTCCAGAAGTGGAACAACGCCACGTCGCAATACTGGGCGGCAAGGTACGCCATCATCGAGGCAAACACCGCGCCGCTGGTGGTGGCGTAGAGCAGCGAGAACAGTTCGATCTGGTTCATCGCTTCGTCACCGTTTGGAAGAGGCACGGGCTCGGCAAGCGTCAAGGTCTGCCATGGTGCTGGCGAAGTGGCGGCAGGCATGGCTTGGCCCAACCAAATGAAGCCAATAATAAAAAAGTTGAGTCCAAGGCCTACGGTGACCAAGAAATTCGCGCGTTTTTTTCCGTAGAGTTCGCTGATCAAATCGGTACACAAAAAAGTCAGCGGATAAGGGAGCACGCCCACGGCCAGTGCCCAGGGGCCAAGTTGAACGAAACGGGTAATGCCCAGAATGTTCAGCATGGTCATGGCGCATAAAAAGACCCCAGCAAGGACGAGGAAGACGCGTTCGCGGCGAACGAGGATGGAGTCAGTCATGGGGTTCTCCGGTAAATGTTAAGACTCTTTTTGTCCCAGATTGGCGTGGAGCACTGCGCCATTAATGACCGGGTGATCAGCGCAGAATCGAATCGTCTCGGCGATTTCTTCGGGTTCTATGAGGCGACCAAATGTTGACAGGCCGCCAATCACTTGAAGAACGGAGGCGTCGTCGCCCACGTGGGCACGCAACATTTCGGTGTCGGTAAATCCGGGACAAACGCAGGCGGTATGAATGCCTGTGCCTGCCAAATCCTGACAGGATGCCCGCATCATGCCGATCATGGCGTGTTTGCTGGTCACATAGCTAAACGAATTCGCCACAGCTTTTTCGCCTAGGGTGGATCCGATATACAGCAGCGCGCTTCCCTCACGCATCAGAGGCAGCAACACGTGATTGAGCATCTGAGGGCCAACCACATTGATCATCAAAATGTTGTTCAACTCGCTCGCGCTGGTGGTTTGCAGCGTGTCATTCACCAGTCGTGCGGCATTATGAATCAGGACGTCAACCTGGCCGTCTAGCAGCGGCACGAGCTGACTTTCCAGCACGGCTTGTGCGCCTTGATGCCCAAGGTCGACCTTGACATCGGTAACACCCTCGAGGCCGCTCGGGCTGCGAGAGAGGTTGAAGACTCGCGCGCCACTTCGGACAAATAATTCAGCGGTGGCCCGGCCGATGCCTTTGCTGGCACCCGTGATCACAATATGCTTCATGAGGCCTGCCACTCCGCAATGCCCCATTGTCCTGGGCTAGAGGCAACCTTGAGGGTCAGCTGTGTAACGCCAAAGCTTTGAAATTCAGGCAACGCTTTTACCCGTTCAAGGAAATAGCGCGAGAACTCTTCTACCGTGGTGTTGGCAATGGGAAGAGTCAGAACGTCTCTCGGAAGGAAGGGGATGCGTTCGCCATTGAAGTGAGCCACCACATATCCGTCTTCCTCGCCGATCTGAAGATGGGGTGACAGCTCGGGTAGCAGGACCTTTTCATCGATTTCGTCGCAAAGGGCCCGAAGCGCGCGTTTAATGATGCCGTAGTCAAATAAAAGACCGGCCTCCGAGAGTGCCGCTGTTAGTTGGCACGCGACTTGGAAGTTATGACCATGTAAATCCTCTCGATCCGTGGCGTTGAAAATCGTGAAGTGCGCAGCAGAAAAATTCATAGCCTCTTTAGCGACTTCGATGGTGGCTAAGCGTTGAGTCAACAGGGGTGGTCCGATGATGTTCAGATCCAGTGTACCCCAGGCGCTTAAGTCGAGCGAGGGTAGGCACTTAGTGGTGTGTGCGGGTCAATTCTGAGAGACTCGACGGGTGACTGAATCGCAAAGTCGATGATCAAAGAGGACAACAGCATGGCGTTATCAAAGTTAAGTCGGTCGATCAAAGGTAAGGTGGTGATCGTGACGGGGGCGGCCAGTGGTATGGGGCGGGCAACAGCGCATCTCTATGCCGATGAAGGCGCCAAAGTCGCGCTCATTGACGTCAATGAGGGGCCGCTCACCGAGGTCTTGAATGAGATCCGTGGTGCAGGCTACGAGGCGGAGGCCTGGACGCTCGACCTTCTTGACCGTTCCGCAATTGCGCCTTGTGTTGATGCCATTGCGGCGCATTTTGGGGGTATCGATATATTGATTAATAACGCAGGGATATCCATTCCAGCACCAATCGACAGTGATCATTACGTTGACGCTTGGGACAAGGTGTTTGGCGTGCTCATCACTGCGCAAACGCTGCTGTGCCGCGCGGTGCTGCCCTACATGCGACAGGGTGGCTGGGGCAGAATCGTCAACATCGCTTCGACGGAAGGCTTGGGGGCCACCAAATACGGCAGCCCCTATACCGCCGCAAAGACGGGTGTGATCGGGCTGACTCGCTCACTGGCCGTGGAATTAGGCCGAGAAAATATCACGGTGAACTGTGTTTGCCCTGGACCGATTAAAACAGGGATGACCGCTGGAATCGCCGATGAGGATAAGGTGGTTTTTGCCAAGCGAAGAACCGCGCTTGGCCGCTACGGTGATCCTGAAGAAGTCGCCCATGCGACCTTTAGTCTCACGTTGCCAGCCATGCAATACGTGACTGGGGTGACTTTGCCGGCAGATGGTGGACTCACGATCAAGAACGCGTAGATTCCGAACCGTTGGAATCGGCGTGGGGAAAATTGCTGTTTGAGCGCGTGGTCGGGCGCGTTATCCAGGAGTTCTAGCAATGCCATGGATACGGAGCTGATGAGTCGCTGTCTTTGAAGGGTGACCTGACTCTCATCAGGCTAACTGCGTGAGGATCAATCGCTTCCGTGTTGTTGGATCCCCGGTTGGCCCTGCCCTTATAAACAAGCGTCCAGCTGTGCATTAGCGTCGTATCGGTGAGGCCCTCACAAACCCTGCAACGAAGCCAAGGATACGATGGCGTTACAGGTCGGCGAAGCTAGGTGATCGTCAATGCCAGGCACGCAGTCTCTAGCCCCGTCACCTGAGAAGGGGCGGGTTCATCGGCTGGCTATGCTGAGGCAATGCCCTCGGCTAGCGCTGCCGGGACCTCAATGCTTCGAACACGCAGGTACTCACCGAATGACTTCGCTTGACCGTCGATTCGATTATTTGAAGAGACCCCTTCGCCAAGAATGTCGCGAATATAAAAATTCAGTGATCGCATATTCGGTAATTCATACCGCTCAATGTCATATTGCGCCACATCAGGGCACAGCGCCTTCAATTGCTCGACCGTAAGAAAGTCGTGCAAGAACGCGTAAGCTTCGTCGCTTCTTGCCCAAACGCCGCAGTTCGCAGCGCCGCCTTTATCGCCCGAGCGAGTGCCAAAGAGGCGTCCAAACGGAAGGCTGACCTTAGGTCCCTCGGGGATCGGCGCAAGGGTTTGAGGAACCGTTTGATAATGAATCTCGGGTAATCCCAATCGCTGCGTGGGCAAGACCTCAATCGAAGTGCCATCGATGTGCAAGGTTTCCGCCACTTTTTGGCTATCGATCAATGTTGGCCAGTAGACAATGCTTGGGCTGCCACCACCGATGGTGTTGCCTCGACCCGTATTACCGGGAATCGTGGCCAGTGATAACTCCGTGATTTTTGCATGAAAGAGGCGACCTACTTTTTTAGGGTCCTTTGAGGTACACACGACCCTTAGCGCCGCATGGGCTTCCTCGTTGGATTGGCCATCAGCTTTGTCACTGCGGATGAGTTGGACATCGACACTGTCAAATTGCGCTCGCCCGCCCAGGTTATGAAAGATCTGCTCAAGATAAAGTTCGGCTTTCTTTTCAATGTCGAGTCCCGTCAGCAGAATCTCAATGCCGTTCCGGTAAAGACCCTTGGTATTGATGCAAACCTTGTGGGTTGGCGGAGGAGAGCTGCCGCGGCAGCCCGTGACCCGCACGCGATCGGTACCTTCCTGGGTAAGCTTTAAGGTATCGAAATGCGCTATGACGTCGGGATTGAGGTAGGCCGGACTACCAATTTCGTACAGTAACTGGGCGGTAATGGTCCCCACTGAGATGAGTCCGCCGGTCCCTGGGTGTTTGGTCACCGTAAAGCTGCCATCCACCTCGATTTCGGCAATGGGATAGCCGACGTTGATATAACTGGGGACCTCCTCAATAAAGCTGTAGTTGCCGCCACAACACTGGGCGCCGCATTCGATGATGTGACCCGCGGTCAGCGCGCCGGCAAGCGCATCATATTGGTCGCGTTGCCAATTGAATTTCCAGGCGGCTGGGCCGATCACCACTGCCGCATCAGTCACTCGGGGGCAGATGACGATGTCTGCGCCTCGATCGAGGGCCTCTTTGATCGCCCAGGCCCCGAAATAAATGTTCGCGGTAACCACTTCATTTTCAGAGTCAGCGAGTCGCGTACCTTTATCCAAATTAATGAAGGCTTCACCTTCGGCTTGAAGTGCTTCGAGGTTGGCCGTCAGGTCATCGCCGTCGATGTAGGCGACTTTGGCTTGCAGCCCTTGTGCTTTCAGTATTTTCTCGACCTCTTCGGCCATCCCCTTGGGGTTAAGGCCGCCCGCATTGGAGACGATTTTTATGTTTCGCTCGAGGCAAAGAGCGACCACGTCTTCCACTTGCTTCAGGAAGGTCCCCACATAGCCCAAATGGGCCCCGCGGCTTTCGCGTTGGTCATAGAGGATTTTCATCGTGAGTTCGGCAAGATAGTCGCCAGTCAACACGTCGATCGGCCCGCCCAACACCATCTCCTTGGCTGCGTCTAATCGGTCACCATAGTAGCCACTGCAGTTGGCGATTCGAATCGTTTCTCCCATGGTCAATCTCCCCGACTATGTCTCGTTCGTTTAAAAAGGGTTGTCGAAGAAAGGCGGCGTCGCTCGCTCATCAAACAACCACAAGCTCGCCGCACTGGGTGCAGTGAGCGGTCATTGGCCATTCTCAGCGACCCAGTTGGGTGACCGCTTTTCTCTGAATGCGGCCATGCCTTCGGCCGCTTCTTCTGATTGAAATGTTGCAACACTCCACCGAGATGCGGCATCAAAGGCTTCATCCGGTGACCAACCTGGGACTCGATTTACCAGGGCTTTACAGGTCTGAACGGCAATAGGGCCTCCGAGGTTGATCATACTGATCTCTTCCTCGACGGCTTGGGTCAGCGCGTCTGAGGACACAGCTCGATGTGCAAAACCCATCGCCACCGCTTGCGCACCTGAGAATCGCTCGCCGGTAATGAACAGTTTCATTGCATGATGCCGGCCCAATTTTGGCAAGCAGACCACGCTAATGACCGCGGGGATGACCCCAATTCGAACTTCAGAGAAACTAAATTGCGCAGCTTCATCGGTAATTACGATATCTGCAGCGCCAACGAGGCCCAGGCCGCCGGCAAAGGCGGCGCCATTCACTGCTGCAATGACTGGCTTGGGGCTCGCAAGTATGGCTTTCAGAACGTCCGCGTAGGGTACGCTCTCAACGCCAGCGATCGCAGAACCCGGCGGGCTTTTTAAGTCGGCACCTGCGCAGAAAGCTGGACCCGACCCGGTGATCACGATAGAGCGCACGGCCGGGTCATCATTGGCACCTTGCAAGTGAGCATAGAGCTCGTTGACCAATTGGGCTGACAGCGCATTGCGATTTTCCGGCCTGTTGAGCGTGATCCAAGCGGCACCGCTTTTGAGCTCGTAAAGAGTTGCAGTCATGAGAGGCTCCTTTTTGCGGCTTTGATTGTTGTCCAAGGGACGCGCTCGGGCAAGTCGTGGGTTTGCGTGTGGGTGAGGACGCTGTGGCTGGGTGCTTGAGTCCGCATGACTTGGCGCAAGGTTAGGGGCCCTCGAAATGCCCGCCGATCGTTAGATTTCGGAGACGCGTCTTGATTGGGCATGGGTCTGGTCGATTGCTTGCTACGCCTAAAGGATTCATCGTCGACCCGAAGTCGGCGCGATGGTTTGATTGAAAGCGCGTCTGAGAGCGATTGCCAAAGATCGCGTATGATTTACCGCATTGCGATTGACGCTTGGTCCTTGTGATGAGGCGATCATGCGCTCACGTTGAGTCTCAGGAGACATTGAAATGCCACTTTGGAATAACTGGTCAGGACGACTCGAGCATCATCCGGAGGCGTTGCGATTTGTGAGGACGGAGGAGGATGCGGCGGCGCTGGTGGCAGGCGCAAGCGCCCGAGGGGTTTCCTTACGCGTGGTGGGATCAGGACATAGTCATGCGCCGCTGGTGATTGGCGCCGATGAGATTATCGATGTCGGCGCGATGGCGGGGGTAATCAGTGTGGACGAGGCGTCCAAAACGGCTTGGGTTGCGGCCGGCACGCCAATCTATATGTTGGGCCCATTGCTGCATCAGCAAGGTCTGGCGCTTCACAATCAAGGCGATATCGACCGTCAAACCATTGCCGGCGCCACCGCAACGGGCACGCATGGGACGGGTCGCACCATCGCCAACCTCTCCCATGCGGTGAAAGGACTCAGACTGATCGATGGGCATGGCGAGTTGCGTGAGCTTCGCCAAAGTGATGCGGCGGAGAGCTTTTACGCTTACCCCGTTCACTTGGGCGCGATGGGGTTGGTGACCGCAATCGAGTTGCAGTTAAGAGATGCCTTCGTGCTCGAAGAACGGTCCTGGACGGTACCCGGAGACTCGCTCGTCGATTCGATTTCCGAAATGACTGAAAACCACGACCGTTTCGAATTTTTTTGGTATCCGAAAGCTGATCAGGCTCAGATCAAAACCATGCACGAGGTCGCTGAGCGACCGACCTATCCCGTTGCTGAGGAAGGTGCCCGGCGCGCCTATAGTTTTGAGGTGTTGCCGAATCATCGCCCCCATAAACACACGGAGATGGAGTTTTCAGTGCCGATGAGCGAGGGGCCGGCATGTTTCATGGAGATCCGAGCCCTGTTGCAGAACACTTTTCAAGATGTTGCCTGGCCTGTTGAGTACCGCCTGCTTGCTCAGGATCATGCCTGGCTTTCCAATGCCTACCAGCGAGACACAGTCACGATCTCAGTCCATCAGGATGTTCGCCTGGACGAATGTGAGTACTACCGAGCGTGCGAGGCAATTTTTAGAGCCTATGGCGGTCGACCGCACTGGGGCAAAGTGAATGAGCTGACAGGACAAGATCTTGAAGCTGCCTATCCTCGGTGGCGAGACTGGTGGGCGGCTCGCGATGCACTGGATCCGAATGGCGTCTTTTTAAATGATTATCTTCGGCAAGTCCGCGCGCAAGTTTGATCGCTGACCGAGCGCAGCCGTGCGCTTGGCTCCCTGGCTCGGCGTTGTCCAAGCGCCCCAATGGGCCACCTCCTTCAAGAGGGGTCTTTTGCGGTCACAATTTTGTGCGGATCTTGAGCCATTCGTCGAAGACATGGCTGGCATCAGGTCCTCGTGAATCGCCAGCCACGTCAGCAGCCAATTCCACGACATAGCCATTGGGGTCACGAAAATAGACTGAGCGAATGAAGCCGTGATCGCTCACGCCGCGATGATCGATGCCTGCTTTCTCGGCGCGATCGAGCATCTCGGTGAGCGCGGATTCAGGCACTTTGAGTGCCAGATGCAAGTCGAAGTCGTGTTGAGGTTTGAAGTCGAAGGGTTCGTCCGGCGCTTCAAAGAAAGCGATGGCGCTGCCGTCAGGCAGGCCAAAGAAGGTGTGCAGCACAGATGCTGCCCGCCCGGTTTTTGTCTCCTGGATGATCAATGCATCAACCAGGGGTAAACCTAGAAAACCCTCGTAGAAAGCGCGGGTTGCCTCGCTGTCCAAGCAGCGATAAGCGGCATGATGCAGTCGTTCGATCACGATGCGCTGGCGGCCTTCGCTCGCGCAGCTTTGAAGTCAGGTTCGCGTTTCTCTAAGAAAGCGTTGATCGCTTCATGATGTTCGGGGCTCTCGTAGCACAGATTGAGCGATTTCATTTCGCGGGATTGCACGGTCCCAAGATCTGCTTCCGCCATGTTTTCGGTGATCAATTGCTTCACCATCGCAAGTGCACTTTGCGGGTTATTACCCATGGCCGTGGCCATTGCGATAGCCGCATCCACCAATTCAGCGTCTGGGGCAATCTCGTCGATGAGCTTCATGCCAAGGGCTTGCTCGGCGGACACTGTCTCGCCAGTAAGCATCAATCGACTGGCCTGGCCAAAGCCCATACGAGCGATCAAGAGTCTGGAGCTTGCAAGTTCGGGGACTAACCCCATTTTGATGAATCGTGCACTGAGCTTCGCGGTAGGGCTCGCAATGATGTAATCGCAAGGCAGGATCTGAGTCAGTCCAACGCCAATGGCCGCGCCGTTGACTGCCGCAATCATCGGCTTTGATTCGCGGACCAATTCGACCCAGTTCCGTCTTGGACGGTCCCCAGTCTTTGCCTCCTCGCCATCGGCTTGCGCCTTAAATAGATCTCGAATGTCTGCGCCTGCGCAAAAGCCACGACCCGCGCCTGTGATGACCATGGCCGTCACATCATTTGAGGCATTGGCCTCGCTGATGGCATCCCCAAGTTCCGCACCCATCTGATAAGTCCACGCATTGAGTCGGTCGGGTCGGTTGAGCGTCAGCAGCATCACATCGCCACGCATTTCTGTGAGTATGGTTTCGTAGGTCATGGTGATCTCCTTTTGTCTTGCTTCAGGCACGGCTCGAAGCGCGGGTTTTTTTATAGCGATGCGTGATCGGTGTTGCTCTATTGAATGGGCGTTTCTGGTCTCAACTTCGCGTATTGCCGCAGTGTGCGCAAGTAACCACCGCGTAGCGACCAATATAACGAAGGCGCGGAAGGGCGCAAGCGTCCAATGAAAGCGTCTTTCGACCTTCGACATGGGTTCTTTAGGATAGTGCGGCGGGTATCCTCTGCCCAGATGGCTTGAACCCGTTTAGTCGAATGAGCGAAAGAGGCAAATCTCAGGGCGTTCTGACTAACGGCGCTTCGCAGTGGGTCAACATGCACCACCACGTCCTTACCGTTTCGGGGCTAGCGTCGCGTCTCGTGACGAAGGCGACGTGTTGATCGGGTCGCTCCGGATCGATCTCGATGACCCACAATGGGTCAATACGGTTAACCAGCATCGAGTATCGAACGTCCATAATTTCCAGAGGGCGATCAGGTGACCAGCCAAGGTAGTCGGCAGAAAACCAGCGAAAACGCGCGACATCACGCCACTGCTGTGAATCTTGAGGGATCTGGGTCTTCAACCAAGTTTCATCCAGCTTTTGCACCGAGGTCCCTGGATAGAAAGTGCTCTCAAGGCCGATACGGATGCCATCAACATAGAAACGATCGTTCCAGGTGTAAACGGTTTTCCACATCAGCAGCGACGCGAATCCTGGCTTGGCGCTGATTTCCGTGATGGGGTGACCTCTAGATGCCGCGAGCCAGAGCCCTGCAGATTCGGCACGATCGCGCTGAATGATGCCCATGCTCAGATAGCCCACCATCCAGAGGACGCCCAACCAGTGGTACTGCCGTTTGCTGAACATGACCGCGAGCACTGAAAAGCCAATGAGTGGTAGGGTAAACAGTGGGTCAACAATCGACATGAAGTTCCAAGCAACACGAAAATCGCTGAACGGAAAGTAGAGCTGCGTGCCATAGGTCGTCGCGGCATCGAGCAGTCCGTGGCTTGCGTAACCCGCAAGGCAGATCCAATACCGAGTCCGGAAACTCGAAAAGGCGGACTTAAACAGCCATAGGGTGGCAATCGAAACCAAGAGCGCACCGATGGGGGCGAAAGCCAGCGAATGGGTGAATTGTCTGTGAAATTCGAGAAATAGCAGAGGGTCGCTCGCGGAACGGATGAGGACGTCGAGGTCCGGCGCCATGCCTGCAAGGGCACCGAGAATCAGCGTCTCACGGGCCGGCGCGCGTGGTTTGACGGAGCGCGCGCAGACTGCGCCGACAATGCCTTGTGAGATCGGGTCCATCGATATGCCTTCGTTGCAATCCTAAGATTCACCGCTTAGTGTGCGACAGCATACCCGACAGAGACCCTCGACCGTGCTGACCGTCCTCACAGATTTCAAAAGTCCTTATGCCTTTGTCGCGAACGATCTGATCTGGGCTTTGGAGTCGCGTTATGGGATTGAAATCAACTGGCTCCCTCTGTCACTCAATATCGCCAGTTTTGCGGGTTCTGCAACGAAGACTGACACGCGCGCCCAAGGCGACAAACCCCAAACGCAAGGCAATCGTTCAGCACGGCAATGGGCGGTTATTCGATATGCATACATGGATGCACGTCGCTACGCCGAAAACCAGGGTCTCACATTAAAAGGGCCGAAGACCGTTTGGAATTCGGATATGGCCTGCGTTGGGCTCCTTTGGGCCAAGGAAAAAAGCGAGTCGAGAGCGCAGCTGAAATCCTTTATGGATAGCGCATTTCAACGGTTTTTCGAACGCGCATTTGAAGTGGATAATCTTGACGCGGTCAGGGCGCTTCTCGCGTCGACGGGGATTACGACTTCCGGGTTTACGGAGTACGCACAGGGCGAGGGCATGGCGACGCATCTCGAGCTTCAAGATGCGCTATTGGATCAAGGATGCTTTGGGGTACCGACCTTCTTGATTGACGATGAGATCTATTTTGGCAGAGAGCACCTGGCGCGCGTCGCATGGCATCTCGAAGGCTGCCCTGGCGCACCACCGATCAAATGCTACCCCTGGTTGCCGGAGACAGCGGAGTGAGGGCTTGGCTGATCGATGAGGCCGTGCATTTAGCGGTGGATCCGTCGGATGCGGAATCACTGATGGCGGTCAAAGCAGCCAGCGCTTGGGCCAAGGAAAAAGACATTACCCTCAAGATTTGGCCGCTGTTGAGAGAGCTGGGAAATCCTGCCGCCGATGTGCCCATCGGGGATTCTCAGATGGAACGTCTCAAGGCGAGAAGAGCCAAAGCCCGCGCGCAATATCGAGCGCTTGAGGATCGGCGTGCGCGGGATTACGTAGGTCTGCCTTCGACGTTCGGTCTCAGCCCTCAAAGCGCGAAGGCGCTGGCGATATGGCTGCGAGATACCAGTCTGTGCCGCGCCTCGATGGCAGGCATCTGGCCCGAACTGTCTGAGCATTTGGACACAGGATCGGAGTCTATTGCTCGACCGCAGCCGGCTGAGGACAATTTAGACGGGGCGCCCTCCTTGGATCAGGTGAGCGAGGCACTCGGCGAACGAGGGCTCTATACAACCCCCGCGTTTCTGGTCGGGGGCCACGTGCTCATTGGCATTGGTCATTTGCCGTTGATCGAAGCGATTTGGCTCGCCAAGGCGTAATGCCCTGCTGGGGTGAATCGGGTTCGATTCTGGGTGCGCATTGCGTTTGATGCAGTGTTTGGACTGAAAGTAAGGCAGCTGGGGGTAAGTCGTGCCACGGGCGATTTACCCAGAGGAGATAAACGATGGATCGCATCGCCTGGCGCGCAGAATACGCTGAGGGTCTCAAGATAGGCCGACAACGCGCTTGTCCTGCTCAAAGGACGGGTTTGGATCTTGCCGGCGCCTATGCTCTGCTCGCTGAGCTACCCAGTTCCACAGAGGTCATTAAGGGCTATAAAGGCGCGCTCACAACTAAAGAGAGCCAGGCGGCATTTAAAACCCGTGAACCCGCGCTCGGCGTGTTGATGGAAGGCATGGAAGTTAAGGGCGACAAGGTCAAATTGACCGACTTTAATCGAGGTGCAGTCGAGACCGAGATCGGGGTTGTTTTGGCACGTGATGTGATGGAAGTCCCATCCGCCGGCGAGCTGCCAGCGCTTATCCGCAGTTGTCACTTAATGATCGAACTCGTCGATTTGAATTTCCAATCTCCGCCGTCCCTGGTTGATCTCGTGCTAAACAATGCGGCGGCAAAACAGTACTTGTGTGGTCCAGAAATTGATATGGCTGAGCTTGAGCAGGCGGCACTTGAACTCCGGTTCGATGATGAAGTGCGCTACGCTGAACCGTCGATGCGACGAACGGAGACCCTGCTGGATTCATTGATGTGGATGTTGAGGCAGAGCCTCGCATTGGGGTTACCTGTACGAGAAGGACAAGTGTGGATGGCCGGCGCAATCGGTCCCGTGCATGCGATGCGATCGGGCACGTATGAATTTAAGCTGGGTGCTGACCTTGATCGAGCGATCGGCTTGACCTTTGTCGTGGCCTGATGTTTTCTTGGTTCGTCGATCGACGCTGAATGCCCCCACAGCGGTAAAAGAGGGACGGAGTCG
>JALRJG010000399.1 GCA_023261215.1 Pseudomonadales bacterium
GTACGGTGTCTCGTTTGAATTGAGTGGCGCAATCGTTGAGGAGGTGTCTCGAGCGGGATTTGGCGCTTTGGCGAGCGGATTATCGGTGCACTCAGATATCGTGGCGCCCTATATCCTGAATCTCGGTTCAGAAGAACAGCGGCAGATGTGGCTGCCAAAAATGGTCACTGGTGAGGCGGTGGGCGCGATAGGCATGACGGAACCCGGCGCTGGGAGCGATCTGCAAGGGATCAGAACCACAGCCACCAAGGATGGGGACGATTATTGCATCAATGGACAGAAGACCTTCATCACCAATGGTCAACACTGCGATGTGTTGGTGCTAGCGGCGAAGACGAACCCGGCAGAGGGCGCAAAAGGCATCACGCTCTTTACCGTCGACGCCTCAAAACCGGGCTTCAATCGGGGTCGTAACCTCGAAAAGATGGGTCTGCATAGTGGCGACACGTCGGAACTCTTTTTCGAGGATTTGAAAGTCTCAGCCGCGGATATCTTGGGTGGGGAAGGCAAGGGTTTCTATAACATGATGAATGAACTTCCCAGAGAACGACTGATTCTAGGTATCGGTTGCGTGGGAGCAGCGGAGGGGGCTTTCGAGCTCGCCGTGGACTATGTTCATGAGCGACAGGCCTTCGGTGCCAGTATCGCGTCTTTTCAGAATACTCGGTACAAACTGGCTGAGATGAAGACAGAGATTGAGCTGAATCGAGCCTTGGCAGAAAAGTACGTCACCAAGTTTATGGATGGTGAGCTGTCGAGCGCCGAGGCCTCGATGCTGAAGCTTGCGGCGAGCGAGATGCAAGGCCGAGTGGTCGATCAGTGTCTCCAGATGTTTGGCGGCTACGGGTACATGAGCGAGTACCCAATATCGAGAGCTTACGTCGATGCCAGAATTCAGAGAATTTACGGCGGCACCAGCGAGATTATGAAGGAGCTGGTCTCACGCAGCAT
>JALRJG010000400.1 GCA_023261215.1 Pseudomonadales bacterium
ATATCTAATAAAGTTGGCAAAGACATCCTTCCTGAAGTAATTAAGGGAACAAAGTCGCCTAAAGATTTAGTCAGAGAAATGGGTCTAGAACAGGTATCTGATACGAATGAACTTGAACAAATTATTGATAATGCCTTAGTAGGCGAAGAGGATAATATAAATAAGTTTAAGAGTGGTTCTGATAGAGTTCTGGGTTATTTTGTGGGCAAGTGTCTGAAGGCAACTAAGGGTAAGGGCAATCCGAAGTTGATTAACAAAATTTTACTTGAAAAGTTAAGCAAATAAATATTTTCAAATTATAATTATTCATATGCTATAATATGCATGACAAATAAGTAAATTTGTCTATATTGCGGCTACTGTTTAAATTAGCTTAAACCTTCGGAGAGGTGGGTGAGTGGCTGAAACCAGCGGTTTGCTAAACCGCCGTATGACGCAAGTTGTACCGAGGGTTCGAATCCCTCTCTCTCCGCCAGACTTAATTTTTAAGTGAATTTTTTAAGAAATAAGTCAAAATAGAAATGATAATAAATCTAAAATGTTAAAAGGATCAATACCTGCAATTATTACCCCATTTGATAAAAGTGGCGAGGTTGATTTTGATTGTTTTGAAAAGCTATTGAATTGGCAAATCAAGGAAGGCATATCTGGTGTAACTGTTTGCGGAACTACTGGTGAATCTCCTACACTGTCTCATGATGAGCACATGAGATTAGTTGAGTTTGCCGTAAGTGTTGCAGGAAAAAAAATTCCAGTCATTGCTGGAACAGGTTCTAATTCAACCAAAGAAGCTTTAGAATTTACTAAGCACGCCTTTAAATCAGGCGCAAGCTATGGATTAGTTGTCACACCTTACTACAATAAACCAAATCAGTTAGGTCTGATTAATCACTTTAAAAAGATTGCAAAAGTAACACCTTTAAAACAAATCATTTATAATAT
>JALRJG010000401.1 GCA_023261215.1 Pseudomonadales bacterium
TGAAAGAATGGCGTACAACTCGTGCAAATTGTTTTGCACAGGCGTACCCGTGAGTAGCAATGTGTGTTGACGCTTGATACGCTTCAAAACCATGTGCGCGGCGGTTTCTTCATTCTTCACGCGATGACCTTCGTCGAGAATCAAACAGCGCCACATCACCTTCTGGGTCAATGTCACATTGAACGCCGCATTACACGCCATTTCGTACGTCGTCACCGCGACATCATAAGATTCTGTGTTTGGCACAACTTCCTTGCGCAAACGCGCGCGCTCCGTCTCATCACCAGAGTGCAAGCGCACGACGCGAAAACTAGGCGCCCACTTTTGAAGTTCATCCATCCAAGAAGACAACACCGAAAGCGGACACACGACCAAGTGCGGCCCTTTCGCGTTACGCATCTCCTTGATGCACGCCAAGAACGAAATCGATTGCAGTGTCTTACCGAGACCCATCTCGTCGGCCAAAATGCACGACGTTCCTTGGTCAAACATGCGTACGTTCCAACGCAAACCTTCGAGTTGGTATTCACGCAGCACCGCCTTAATCATCGCAGGCTGGTTCTCAACGGGTTGTAAAATCTTTTCGGGTCCTTTCTGACTCGCCTCGTACGCCGCCGCGCGCTCATGAATCATATTCTTCACCTGAGGCGTGATGAATGGCTCGAGCGCCTTCATTTGTGTATCCAAATACTTGGCGCGTTTCCCCGTGGCAGCCTCCATAGCCTTGGCCACTTCGCGGTTATTGTTCACACAACGCACTTCATTATCTGTCTGCACCTTTGGTGCGCGCGGCGCCCGTCGCACGTACGGTTTACGATCCTTCTTCGCCTCGAAAACATACTGCGTCCGCTCGTCGTCCAACTCCTTCGCGCTCGCCTCGAGCTCCTTATCAAAAACGCTCGGCTCACCCTCGGTCAACGTGTAATTATTCGACCTCAG
>JALRJG010000402.1 GCA_023261215.1 Pseudomonadales bacterium
ATGGAAAACTTATTACCAACATTTTTGGACGCGGCCAACATTCCTGAATAGAGCGCTGAAGCTCTTCAAAAAAACCATTCTCAGATTGCATCGGAACATGTCGTACATCAGCGCCAGCAATAATGAAGCCATATGGATGAATTGGATAACTTGGATTTGGCACCAGAACGGTATCACCAGGGCCAACACAAGCGAGAGCCAAGTGTGCCAAGCCTTCTTTCGAGCCAATTGTAACAATAGCTTGAGTTTCAGGATCCAAGCTCACGTCATAACGTTTTTGATACCAATCGCATATCGCTTTACGTAATCTTGGTATGCCTTTAGAAATGGAATAACGATGCGTATCCCCTTTTTGAGCAGCCTCAGTCAATTTATCAACAATGTGTTGCGGCGTGGGCTGGTCAGGATTACCCATCCCAAAATCAATAATGTCTTCGCCGCTTGCTCTAGCCGCAGCCTTTAGCTCATTCACAATGCCAAAAACATAAGGAGGAAGACGCTTAATGCGTTGAAAGTTATCCATACCTGAATGAGACATATTTCTATCCATTAGTTATTAAGCTAATCCAAGAACATTATAAGTGTGCTGCGCAATGACTAATTCTTCGTTTGTAGGCAATACGTAAGCATCAACAGCACTTTTTTTCGTTGAAATTGTTAATGCGTTCTGACAATTGTTTGATTTATCTAATTCTAAACCAAGCCATGTGAATTTCTCACAAACCCTTTCCCTTATAACTGGCGCATTTTCACCAATCCCCCCGGTGAAGACTATCGCTTCTAAACCATTCAAAACAGGTATATATGATCCAATCATCTTTACTAAATTAAATATGAAAAGGTTTACCGCATCTGATGAACTACAGTCTGAAGATTCGAGCAAAACCCTCATGTCTGAGCTAATACCTGACATCCCAAGTAATCCGGATTTTGAAT
>JALRJG010000403.1 GCA_023261215.1 Pseudomonadales bacterium
CGTGATCTGTATGGCGATAGTTAGGGATAAGCATGTTGGGCCTGACATGGCTCGCATCATGTCATTAATTATGACCATCTTTATCTTCAGTCCTGTGGTAGCACCTATGTTGGGTCAGTTGGTGTTGTTGTTTGCAGGCTGGCGCGCAATTTTTGGTATGTTAATAGTTCTCTCGAGTGCAACCTGGATCTGGTTTGCTCTGCGTCAGGAGGAGACCCTCGATCCAGCCAATCGTGCACCGCTCTCCTTTGTCCCTGTTTTGAAAGCGATGCGTCAGGTGATTACGACTCGAGTAGGGCTTATCTACACTCTTGCTGCGGGTCTTATTCATGGTTCGTTAATCGGCTTCTTGCTCTCTATTCAGGGTGTTCTGCACGGCATTTATGAGACGGGTGCGATGTTCCCGGTCTACTTTGCAATGATGGCATTGGGTGTTGGGTTCTCATCCTTCATGAACTCCAAGCTGGTCTACCGTTTTGATCTGCGCAAGTTGGTAATGACTGTGATGGCCTTTAGTGCGACGGTTTCTCTGCTTGAAGCTTTCTTTGTTGGGGTTGTGGGTATTGAGGTGTCACTGTTTGGCTTTATCGGAATGATGATTGTGACCACCTTCTGTTTTGGTCTGCTGTTCGGTAATTTGAATGCTCTATCGATGGCGCCATTTGGCAAGATAGCAGGCGTTGCTAGCGGCACTATTGGTGCCTTGACGATGATGATGGGCGTGTTGGTAGGTACGTTTATTGGCTTAAGTTTTAACGGGACTATTTTGCCAATGTTGATTGGCTTTGGTGTCGCCTCTTCGTTGGCGCTATTGTTGGTAGTTCTCTTCTCGGAAACTAGGGTCAAAAAGGCTACTGTGGTTGGGTGACAAAACGGCGTGGCGCAATTAGATCAGTCAAATAGTGTTGAAAAGCTTACTCCTGGAGATAGCGATCT
>JALRJG010000404.1 GCA_023261215.1 Pseudomonadales bacterium
CTTCATCCGCGAACAGATGGCCGCCCCCGTCGATGCCCAGGCGCTGGCGCGCGAGGTGCCCGAAGGCGCCGGTGCGCAGGTCTATCTGATGTCGCTGATGGCCATCGACTTCGACAACAGGAAAACCTCTTCGTCGACACGATGGACGATTACTACCTCAATTTTTATCGTAATGTGAAACCCTCGTACGACGAATGGCGATATGCAACCTACGACGAAGCGGTTCGTCTGAGACAAATGCAGAAACAGGCGAGAAACCGGCTGCTAGCCGGCGCAGCGCTCATTGCCGGCGGGATCTATGCGGGATCGAAGAGCGAAACTTGGGCGGGTGACGCAGCCGCCACCGGCGCTGTGATTGGTGGAATTGGCGCTGTTAAAAGCGGTATGGATCGCTACAAGCAGGCCGAAATTCACGAGCAAGCCCTAGCAGAGCTTACTCAATCACTGGGGATGGAGATTGAGCCTAATGTGCTGGAGATCGAGGGACAATCCATCGAGCTTAAGGGCAGCGTGGATACCCAGTACAGCGAATGGCGTCGGATCCTCAAGGACATCTATGCTGCGGATCAAGGTGCCGAATAATCACCCCCTTCAACGAATCACCAAGCGGATCTTAGCGACGCCATGAGCATGACGTTTGAAACGGGCGTCCGCTTTGAGGGTGGGTACCGCCTGACGAGTCCCTTGCCAAACCGAGGCATGAACCCGGACATTTGGTTGGCCGAGGGCCCAGAACCCGACATGACGTATGTGGTGTACAACCTCCCGGCCCGTCAACTAGACGCCAAATTCGTACAGACGATTGGCGAGAGCATCAACCAGTGCCAAAGTGCTCACTTGGCTCGCTTTGAAACCCTGCTGACGACTGAAGACTCCGACCGGTGGGCACTGGTCGAGCGCGTTAACGGTGAGCTATTGGGACCCATCAGCCAGGGG
>JALRJG010000405.1:0-282 GCA_023261215.1 Pseudomonadales bacterium
GTCCATGCAGGCCACCACCGCCAGATGGCGTCGGGGCGCCAGTGTCAGGTCGTGATCGGAGAATTCGGCGGCGTAGGCACGATTGTTGGCGAGCAACTCGTCGGTGCTGGGAACGAAGGGGGTCGGAGCGCTCACCGGGCCATTCTGCCTCACAGAGTCCGCACATCGAGAGATAGCCTTCACATCATGACTTCGTCGCAGCCCGCCTTCCCGTCTGGAATACATGCCCTCGAGACCGGAGACGGTGGTGGTCGTCCCGACATCTTCACCCGGTTGTTGAAA
>JALRJG010000405.1:292-920 GCA_023261215.1 Pseudomonadales bacterium
TGCTCGGCACCGACGTGAACGACGACATCGCCAATCAGATCTGCGCTCAGTTGCTGTATCTGGAAGGCGAGGACGCCGATGCCGACATCTGGCTCTACATCAACAGCCCCGGCGGATCGGTCACGGCCGGCATGGCGATTTACGACACCATGCAATTCGTTAGTTGCGACGTGGCCACCGTCTGCATGGGGCTCGCTGCCTCGATGGGGCAGTTCCTCCTCACTTCCGGTGCTGCCGGTAAGCGTTACACGCTGCCGAATGCGCGCATCATGATGCACCAGCCGCTCGCCGGTCTACGCGGTCAGGCCGCCGATATCGCAATTCAGGTCGAGCAGATCACCTACACCAAGCGACGAATGGCCGAACTCACGGCTCTGCACTCGGGCCAGCCTCTCGAGAAGATCCAGGCCGACGCCGAGCGCGACCGCTGGTTCACTGCCGAAGAGGCCAAGGCCTATGGCCTGGTCGACAAGGTGATCTTGAAGCGCGGCGAGATCGTCTGAAGTCCGGTCAGATCGGCATCATGAAGTCGACGTCACGAAGTCCACGTCACGGAGTCGACGTGACCGGCGCGTCCGGCATGGGCGGGAGGGTCGCCATGGTGGTGGGGATGTTCACCGGGACACTT
>JALRJG010000406.1 GCA_023261215.1 Pseudomonadales bacterium
TAGCAATCAAAAAAAATTAGTTGTTTTGAAACAGCAAGTTAGAAGCCGAAATTAAAAAAATAAGGGTTTAAGTTCGGTAAGTTGGGGTGCATAATGCTCGGTGGCGAACTCTTGGTTGTGATCAAGGACGCTGCTCGCTAAATGAGTCAGGTACTGCTGATTCATCTCCCAGCTTTGCAGCTCGGTGCGTGATCAAGCTCAGAGGCAGCATGGATAGAGATTAGGTCGAGGCGCATTTGAATCTTTTTGGCCGCACGAAACGAGCGATGCAATCGGGTCACATTGGGCTGTCCTTCAGTGACGAGGGGCTTGCCATGGTTTGGGTCGACCCGAAGGCGGACCGACCTTTGCGCCATTGGGAACTCTTGGTCGACAGTCCCTCGCAACTGGCGGGCCGGCTTGCTGAGCGCGTGACTTCGCTTGAACTCAATGATTTACCCTGCTTTGCCGTGATGGGCGCGCAAGATTACAGCTTGCAGTTGGTTGAAGCGCCTGATGTCCCAGAGAGCGATCTCGCGGCGGCGGTTAAGTTTCAAATCCGTGACTCTATCAATATGTCCCTGGCAGATGCTGAGGTACAGGTGTTTGCGGTGCCTGAATCCGCCTATCGACAGCAGGGCCGGATGCTCTATGCGGCGGCGACCCATCGCGCACGGGTGATGGAGATACGAGATTGCGTCTTGAATGCGGGTCTCGTCTTGAAAGCCATTGATGTGCGTGAGTCGGTGATGCGGGACCTCGCCAGCCAAATGGCGAGTGATGAGAATGGCTTGGCTTGCTTAGATGTGCGTGAGGGTCAGGCTCGCCTGCTTTTGATCAAATCGGGCGATATTTACCTCTGCCGGCAATTGAACACGCAGATCGATCAGTCGCAAATGGCCAGCCAGGACTGGGCCAATACATTCCAACGGTT
>JALRJG010000407.1 GCA_023261215.1 Pseudomonadales bacterium
CCTACTTGCGCCCCCACGATTTTTGATTGGAGTACCGTCCTTGTTGAAGCGACGGCAGTCATGTGTGTTGTGACTCTTGAATGGGCCCCCATGTTTCTTGCATAGGACACAGTGCTTGTCGGTCCAGCCCACCTTCTTGGGCTTCTTTGGAATCTGGGAGTCAATGGACTCCATCTTGCGCTTCCCTTCAGCCCCTTTTGGCTTGTTTGGGTTCGTAGGCTTGTAATCAAGATTGGCGTTGTTCTCAATGTTCTCTAGTATGAGTAGCAACGCCCTAGTACTGACCGGAGTGGTATTCTTGGACAGGTCATACTGGGCCTGCCACCTGGCCGGACACATGCGCAGTAGATGAGTTGCAAGGTCTGCGTCATCCAGGGGCAATATCTCCTTGGTGGTCGGATTTGCCTTGGGACTGTAGAACAGACAAGGCAGTGTCTCGAGGTAGCTGTTAAGCTGTTCCACTTGGACAAAAAACTGACGTATTGAAACCCGATTGGGCTTTTTCAACGTGTTCATGATATAGTATTTGAGCGCCTCACCGGCATCAAAACAAAACACGGTTTGAAGATGAAACTTGACACACTCTCGGAAGGAGGACCAGTTTTTTGTGGGAGTCTCGTTATGCGCGACACCGAAGACATCCTCCCAAGGTGCTTGCGTGACTTGTGCCTTGAGGATCTTCTCCCACGGCTGGCATGCTTTGTCAGCAAGAAGGTTTGCGTATAGTTCGAATGGCTTTGCTCCAGCCATTGTGACAACCTGCTTCGCTTCTTCAACCTTCTTGGCTGCATTGTCACATGCCTTCTTGGCAGCATCTAGAGCAGCTGCATTGGCGATGGCATCAGGAGCCGAATTATTGGTCTTATCCTTTGGTTCTCTTGCCTTCTTAT
>JALRJG010000408.1 GCA_023261215.1 Pseudomonadales bacterium
CCTTGAACTTCAGGTTCTGCAGCAGGTGCAGCCGCTGGAGCGGCGGCCGGTGCAGGAGCAGCAACAGGCGCTGCAGCTACAGGTGCAGCCATTGGTGCGACAACTGCGGTGCTAGCACGACTGATTCGAACAGATTCTTCACCTTCGTGAATTTCAATCTCTGCGACATCAGATTCTTCGAGAAGCTCGATAAGCTTTTTAACCTTGCGAATATCCATAGGTGTTTAATCCTCAGTTTCAGCAACGCGACTAAGAGCAGCCGCTAATGCGAGTTCGTAACCTTGTGCACCAAGACCGGAGATCACTGCCACAGCGATATCTGATAAATAAGAGTGGTGACGGAAACTTTCGCGGGCGTACACATTACTCAAATGAATCTCGATGAAAGGAATATTGACCGCCAACATCGCATCACGCAGCGCGATGCTGGTGTGAGTGAAGGCGGCTGGGTTGATCAGGATGAAATCGACCTTGTCGACTTGGGCCTGATGAATGCGGTTGATCAACTCGCCTTCGACATTGCTCTGGAAGAACGCGATTTGGTGATCGCTGGCGAGTGAAGCGAGACGATCTTCGATATTTTGCAGAGTGTCATGACCGTATTTTTCAGGCTCGCGGGTACCCAATAAATTAAGGTTGGGACCATTTAAGACCAAAACGTTTGCCATGTGAGAAGTGCCTCTAACCCCGATCTGTCGGGATTTTGTTGTTATTTGCTGCGAAATCGAGCGTTATTGAGGCTAATTCTGGTCCAGGGATGTCTATTTGTCCAGAAGAATTGGGGTTAAATAGCAAAAAGCCGGCATTTCAGCCGGCTTCGCGACATTTAGATGCCGTATTGATCACGATAGGCGCGAATATTCCCCAAATGGTCTGCATCACCCTGCT
>JALRJG010000040.1:0-9464 GCA_023261215.1 Pseudomonadales bacterium
GCATTGGATAGAGCATGATATTCACGAGAATCGCCCCAATCGCCGCCTTCTTCTTACCGTATAGCCTGCCAAAGTGTGGCGCCGCCCAATAGGCAATGAGGGGTGAGATCAGGACGCCAATGGCCGTCACGCTGATCTGCGCGCCGGTGAAACCAAAAAAGTACGTGGTGTTATACAGGTAAAGCGCCGTACCCAATCCGCCTGCAATCCCCACAGTTAACCCATAGAAGAACAGCGCTGCAAAGTTCTTGTTCGCGAGCGATTGGAAGATCTGCATGATCTCTTTACGAATTTCACGCAAACGAAAGGGCTCTTCGGGTCTTGGCATCGCCGCGGCCACCTTTTGGGTGCCCAGCGCCGATACCAAGATCGCGCCAGCAATCACCACAGCACCCACCAATCCATAAATGCTGTATCCGGTCTGAACCGCGACGCCATATGCCCCAACCCAAAAAGCGAAATTAATCATGTGGATCCCGTTGCCACCGGTCCAACCAAACGCATGCCGCAACGCCAACCACTTATTCCGCCGATCATAGTCTTGTTCTAGATCCGGAAGTAACGCAGTTGAGGGCACCTCGAACAATGTGGTCCCCGTTCGGATCAATAAGGCGAAAATCAATACATAGACAAACGTCTGATCCTCCGAGGAAAGTTCGACCAAAGGATTGAATAGCCCATAGAAGGTCAGGGGCAGCAAGAAGAAGGCGGCGTACATAAACGGGTGGCGCCGTCCGTAACGGGTGGACGTTTTGTCTGACCAGTGGCCCAGTAGGAGATCCGAGACTGCATCCCAAAGCATGGCAATCGCCAACGCGATCGACGCTTTGTAACCTGGCAAACCCAATACTTGGTTAGCATAGATCAGTAAAAGGTAGCTGAAGGCGTTGTTCTTGATGCCGTACGCGATCGAGGCCGACCCGTAGTACCAGAAAGTTGGATTTCGCTCTAAAGCGACTGTGCTCATGGTCGATCTCCACCCTTTCCCTTGACGAGGCAAACCCCACCGATCACTTGAATGCTGTTACGGATCCATTCCGTATGGAGACCGAACGCTCAATCGATCATAGCCGAGGCTGCCAGCCTTGCCCAGCAATGATCTGCGCCCTAGACCCCTCGTAATCTCACCTTTAAACTCGCGGCAAACCGACCTAACGATGAACGCTATGACAACCCGCCACAACGAAGCACACATCGACGCCTGGAGAGAAAAAGGTTTCGTGCTCATCCCCGATTTTTTTACGGCAGATGAAATTGCGCCGGTGTGCGCGGATTACGAGGCGCTTTATGGCGGCTTCAGACCTGAACACGGCGAGGCGATTGATGTCAAAAAAGAGGGCATGATCGGCGCAACCCATCGAAAACAGTTTCTGCATACGGAGATCCTTCCCTATCAAGGCGGGATCGATATGAACCTACTCTCGCTGCACCCGGCTGTGATCCGCCTGGCGCGAGACCTATTGGGTGTGCCCGCCGTGCATTTGTACCAATCGCACACCTGGGCAAAATTCACGGGTGAAGCAGATTATGACCAACATCATCACTGCGACTTCGGCAACCACACGTTGACCGTCCCCAGTGAGAATGCGGCGCTCCGCTCGGTCGACTTCATCATCTACCTCACGGACGTGACCGACGACTTGGGCGCACTCCACTATGTCGAAAAGGCCGACAGCGCGCGCATTCTTGGTCAGGGCGAAATCATGGCGCAACCTGAGCATCAGCAGGCACTCAAAGCCTGCGAGAAATCGGCAGCCGCACCCGCGGGCGCACTGCTCGCTCACAGCATCGACACGTTTCATCGAGGGACGAATTTGACCCGGAAGGGTGGCCATCGATACACCATGACTGCAGGCTACAAGGCGGCGGGCAATGACCTTGTGAGTTTCCACGTCTGGCAGCAGGCCATGAATCGACCCTGGGACAAAGTCATCAATCATGCGTCGCCCGAGCAACTGGCATGCCTCGGCATTCCAAAACCAGGTGACCCTTACTGGTCCCCTAGAACGCTGAAGCTGACGCAAGACCGATGGCCCGATTGGGATATGACACCCTACTTTGCGTCGACCCTCGGCAATGCTGACGCCAGCACTGCATAACTGAAGGTGAACTCGCTATGACTGACCTTCAGTCTAAGACCCCTTCGGCACCTGATGATGCGAACCCATTGACCAAACAAGCGAGCGAAGAACCCAAACGACTGACCCAACTTCGCAGTCGCGCTGAAGGCTTGCTGTCTCAACCCAGCCGCCTCAAAGACACCCTGTCTAAAATCAAACAAAAAGAATCGAGTCGTCTTAACCGATCAGCGACTGATGCTAAAGAGACCATTGTCCTACTGAGTGGATTGGTCAGGGATTTCGTGGATGGGCGATATCGAGACATTGCCCCTGACACGATCATCGCGGCACTAGCGGCGCTGCTTTATTTTCTTTTGCCGCTCGACGCGATTCCGGATTTCATTCTGGCCCTTGGGATGATCGATGACTTCGCCATCTTGGCCTGGGTTGCCCGTCACTTTCGAGAAGAATTGGACCGCTATCGCGACTGGCAGATGAGTCAGCCCAATTTAGAGACTGAATCGAAGTCAACACAAGACCCGGGCGCGAACGACCAGAAGCCGGATTAACCGTTCTCTGGACCCAGGGTCGGTTTTGAAAGCGCGCGAGACGCCGCGTTAATTTGAGCGCTGGCTAAAGACGGCCGGCTGAGCACCTGACAGCGCTTCCTGGCAAATCGACCGCCACCCATCACGATGTCGCACTCTATGGCACGCCACCGATTCGGGCGACGCCAAGGCCAATCCTCGGGGGGGATTAGGGGCACGCGCCTTCTAAGAGGCCGCCGCCACCGCCGGGCGCATTTCCCCAGTCACTCGGCGAAGCTCCATGTGTTTGATTTGCCAGCCGATGCCAGGTGTGAAAACCACTTGATCGAAGTAGGTGCCGATAAACAGCCAAACCTGCTCATCCGCCGTGTCATGCCAAGCTTGAACATAACTTTGCATCGTCGCACGACCCTCAATCACATCGCAGGCCTCATCGAATGCAATCGAATCAATCTCAACCACCTGAGTTCCGATCAGGTGTTGGGTGGGCCCCATGGGACCGAGCGCCTCTAGCACCACTTGAACCCAACCATCGGGCCCATCTGCGGAGAGCGGCGAGGTCTCCGGTCCTGAAACTTCAAAGCTGGCATCCTGCGCAAATATCCGACGATAGATCGCTCGACCTGCAGCCACCGAGGCATCATCCGCAATGCCAATCAAATCGGTCGCCTTGGCGTACTCCCTGCGAAGGTATTCAATTTGTTGAATCGCGATGGTTTTAGCGAACGCTTCTTGGCACATCATTTGTTCCTTACCGAAAGACACTTGACCTGAGACTAACACCAACACTAAGAGAATCAATCGACACAAGGCGCCCAACACACCCTTGAGTGACCAAAACACCTCGCTCACTGGACGCGATCAAACGCAACATCGAGGCGAGTTAACCCATGCAGCAGCGCGTTGGCGGCAAATTCAGGTTCTGATGCACCCTCCGCAAGCCTGAAGTTTTCAACCCGATCCAAGAGAATTTTGAAACCTATGTTCATTTCTCGTCGTGATAGCGCCGCACCCAAACAATGGTGCACGCCCTTACCGAAGGCCACTTGTTCCTTCAAGTTAGGGCGCGTCAAATCAAATTTTTCCGGGTTGGGAAATTGCTCGCCGTCTTGATTCGCAGAGGCAAATCGCGCGAACAGGATGGCGTCCTTCGGAATGGTCACGCCATGCCATTCCACTTCCTTCACTGCGCGCCTGAACATGTTTGAGGAGGGACTCGAAATACGAAGCACCTCCTCCACCAAATTTGAAATCATTTGGGGCGACGGATCTTTCTTGAGCAGCTCGTACTGATCCGGGTTCTGAATCAGCAGCCAGATGCCTTCGGTTAACGATGATGACGTCGTTTCATTACCCGCGACTAGGATTTGCTGAAGCATCGAGAGGGCTTCTGGATGACTGAGCGGCTGTTCACCATCGATGCTCGCATTCACCACTTTCGACAAAATGTCATCTTGAGGCGCGTTACGACGCTCCTCGATTCGTTCAACAAAATAATGCTGGAACTCGACTGTTTCCTTCGCCGCCTGCAGCAGCCCGTCGCGATCGAGCTGCCCGGACAAATTACGAATCGCAGCCTCCGTCCAACGACGGAACAAATGAAGATCCTCGACCGGCGCCCCCAGCTGATTCACGATAACTCTCAATGGCAAGGGCACACCGAACTCAGATAAGAACTCGCACTCCCCTCTGTCAATGAAGGCATCGATTAAATCGTTGGCAGTGGCTTCAATGAAGGGCTCTAACGCTTTCAAACTCGCGGGAGAGAACGCATTGTCGACGAACTTTCGATACCGACGCTGCAGCGGTGGGTCTTGGGTCAACATGGTGGGCACGTTGGGATAGCCCGAGGCGAGCACGTCTTTGATTTCATCATCCGAAGTTGCCGCAAGCGCGCGCGTGGGGTTCAGCATGACACTTGAGAAGGTCTGATGATCCATAGCCATCTTGACGACATCTTCATAGCGCGAGACGAAATAGATGCCTGATGCCTCGTCTTTAAAAATGGGGGCTTCTTCTCTGAGCCTTCGATTCATGCCCCAAGGCTGCTTCAAAAGTGCCGGGTGCATGGGATTAATCTGGTGAATTGGGCAGCCTTTGGCCGCTTCAAGCACCTCAGCCTCTGTCGTTTGATCGCTTTGCATGACGCGTTTTCGCTCCGGGAACAAGTTCGAACAAGGCTAAAAGTATACCGCCAAGCCCTTCTTAACAAGCAAGGCTGACGGTTTTCCAAACCGCTGACGGCCCTCCATTTGAGCGGATAGGTGACAACGCTCTGCCCTCGAGACTCGGGTTCTCTATCGACCGCATTTCGCGATATGCTCGGGCGCGAACCCCGGGCCAACAAACAGGAGCATCTCGATGGATCAATTCAGTGGAAAAGTGGCCGTCGTCACGGGATCAGCCAGCGGCATTGGCAAGGCGCTTGCCACCAAATGTCTGTCGGAAGGCATGCATGTGGTGCTGGCCGATGTTGAGTCAGCAGCGCTCGAAGCCACCGCAGCGGAGTTTAGGCAGGCGGGCCACAACGATGTGCTGGCTGTGCAAACCGATGTGGCCCAGCTCGAAGCGCTGGAACACCTGAAAGCACGAGCGCTTGAGACCTTTGGGGCCGTGCATCTTCTCTTCAACAATGCCGGCGTGGGTGGTTCAGGCAATGCCTGGCGAGGTTCAATTAATGATTGGAGTTGGACCATTGGTGTGAATTTATACAGCGTGATCCATGGTCTTCGCGTGTTTGTGCCGCAGATGATTGAGCAGAACGAGTCTTGCCACATCGTGAATACCGCATCGGTTGCTGGCCTTTTGGGGGGCGTCACCAATGCCCCCTATTCCGTGACTAAACATGGGGTGGTTGCGCTGACAGAGCAGCTCTACCGTGACTTGGGCAATGAAGGGATCGAGCACATCGGCTGCTCTGTGCTTTGTCCCGGTTTGATTAACACGAACATCATGTCGAGCGATCGTAATCGTCCGACCGACCTTCAAGACGCGCCCGTGTCACTGACCCCTGAGCAGGAGGAAGGCCGCGCGCTGTTCCAAGCCATGTTAGAAGAAGGCATGGCGCCGGCTCAGGTCGCAGAGATCGTATTTAGCGCGGTGCGCAAGAATCAGCTCTATATTTTGACCCACACCGACTTCAATGATCGGATCGTGGCAAGGGCCAACGAAATCACCACGGGCACCAATCCCGCGATCGGCGGCATCATCTAACCCGCCCCCTGAGCTTGGAGATGCGCCCGAAGCGTTAACCGCTAGACGATGCGGGACGTTCCTTCACCCCAGTACTCGTCTCTCAACAGGCGTTTGTAGAGCTTGCCCGTGGGGAGCCTCGGCAATTCATCCCGATAGTCGATAGATCGCGGAATTTTCTGACGGGAAACTCGTTCACCCAGATAGGCCAGTAATTCTTCCGTGAGCGCTTCATCGCCTGCCACGCCCTCTACGGCTTGAACCACGGCCTTCACTTCTTCGCCAAGATCAACATTCGGCACACCGAACACGGCGGCGTCCACCACTTTGGGATGTGAGATCAGCAAGTCCTCAGTTTCCTGCGGATAGATGTTCACGCCACCCGAAATAATCATGAACGTCTTACGATCTGTGAGGTATAAAAACCCGTCCGAATCCACGTAGCCGACATCCCCCACGGTCGTCATTGAGCCATCCTCTGAGGTGGCTTCTTTGGTCTTTTCCTGGTCGCGATGATATTGAAATTCCGTCGCGGTCTTGAACCAGAGGGTGCCCGGCTCACCCATCGGCAGTGGATTCATCTCATCATCGAGCACCGATAGCTCGCCCAACACCACCTTGCCCACCGTACCGGGGTGCGCCAACCACTCCGCCGAATCGCAGGCAGCAAATCCGAGCCCTTCGGTCGCGCCGTAATACTCATGAATAATGGGACCCCACCAATCGATCATTTGTTGCTTGACCATCACCGGACAGGGCGCAGCTGCGTGCACAGCCGTTTCGAGTGAAGACAAATCGGCTTTGAGGCGAACCTCTTCAGGGAGCTTCAACATGCGCGAGAACATGGTGGGCACAAGTTGCGAGTGGCTGACTCGGTACTGCTCGATGAGCGTTAAATAATGCTCGGGATCAAAGCGCTCCATGATCACCACCGTGCCGCCCACGCGAAGTGTCAGGTTCACGGCCGCCTGCGGCGCTGAATGATAAAGCGGCGCAGGCGACAAATAGATCATGTCCTCTCGATAGCGCCACAGATTCAGCAAAAAAGTATAGAGCGTCAAAGGTTCTGCGGGCCCTTGTTCGGGCAACGGGCGAATAATGCCCTTGGGTCGCCCGGTGGTACCGGAGGAATACAGCATGGAGGTTCCGAGTTGCTCGTCTGCAATCGGGGTATCTGGCTGAAGTGCCATCACTGCATCATAACTTTTGAAGCGCGCATCACCGGGCAGATCGTCTGCCTCAACCCCCGTGACCAGCACCAGACGGACGTCGGGACACGAATTAACCGCCTCTATGGCGACCGCTAATTTTGCTTTCGACGTGATCAGCACCTGAGACTCAGAATTCGACACGATATAGGCGAGCTCCGGCGCCGTCAGGTAGGAATTAACGCAGGTGTAATAGAGCCCTGTTCGCTCCCCTGCAGCGCAGGTTTCCATGTACTCAAGGTTGTTCTCCATGAAAATGGCGTAGTGATCCAGGGCGGCAAGACCCTCCGCCCGAAGGCAATGGGCCAATCGGTTGGCGCGCGCCTCAAACTCTTGGTAGGTCAAGGTGGCGCCTGATCCGGCCATGATCACTGCCGCACGATCGGGGTTCTTTTCTGCGTAAGCGCCTGGATACATTGTGCTCTCCTTTCTTCCTGGCTCTGAGCCGAAACATCGAGCGCGCGTTTGCACTGCGCGTTCGAAATTGGGACTTGAAGCCCAACGCTAGCATCCGACCTTGAAAGGGTCCAGCATCGGCCCGAACCCAGTTGACGTGGCGAACCGCGGATCGAAGTGGCGTCTTAACAAGCTGCCAATATCAGCAATCCACCCAACCGAACTGCCGGATCAGGCCTAGATCAATTCCTGTCTACTGGCGGCCCGATTGCGGCGTTCAAGCGGCCCGTCATCACCGTGGCACGTGGTGCACCCAGTCAAGGTTCAATGCCCTAACGCAAAAAAAGATGAGAAAAAAGCGCGTAAAGAATTGAACCGCTTTGTCCGTCGGTGCCTTGCAACTTCAACGCAGGGAGTGAGCCCTTGAAGCCTGAAGCGCCAATTCAACCCTCAGTGGCTTCCGAACCTTAGAGGACGCAGGATAGGCGGACGACATGAGAATCAGTCAAGGCGCCCAGCCAGTCGGCGGTCGCTCAACGCTAGAGAATTGCGTCGAGCACCGTCCCAAGCCAACCAAGTAACGTCGCTTGGACACCACGCTTCGACGCCTCCCCAAACGCGGGCTCGCCTTCGGCGGCGACATGAGCCGTATCAATCAGGTAGCCATGAAGCGCGGCCACCTCACCTTTCGATAAGACGTCTTTAAAACCGATCATCCCCGCCTCAGCGAGCACACCGTCGTAGACGATAGCGTCGAAAATATCATGCGTAGATTGATTCATATATCGAAGATCCGGCACCAAACCCTGACCCACCGCACCGATCCCATGGCAACGCATGCAGTGCTGGTTGTAGAGTGCCGCGCCCTGTGCAATCTCTCGCTCGCTTGCTGTTCGTGCTTGGAGTGAGAAATCACGTGATACAAGAATCGGTTTCTCGCTCAGTTCCGCGTCGCCACCCAACTTGAACACCAACAGCGTGCCTTCGTTGCCAGTTTTGGCCTCTGCCTGCGCCAGCACCAGGCCCAAGGCGCCCCCCCAACCTGCCAACACCGCCAGGTATTGTTCACCCTCAATTTGGTACGTGATGGGCGGCGCGACGATGCCCGTGGGCGCTTGATAGTGCCAAAGGCGCGCGCCGTCCTCAGCCCGGTAGGCCACCAGTTCCCCAGAGCCATTGCCCTGGAATGCCAAACCGCCTGCAGTCGCGAGCACGCCCCCATTCCACATGGTCGGTAATGGCTCGATCCAGCGCGACGCTTGTTGCGCCGGATCCCAAGCGATCAACATCCCCTGCATCAGCGCATCCACCACCGGTGACAACGACACCGGATCTAGGCTGCCCATGGGGCTGTCAGCCGCAGCCGCCTCGTTTTGCCCCGTGTTCCAGTGAGGCCCTGGCAAATATTGATAATCCTCAGGTGAGGACGAATACACCGAAAGATTCCGCATGGCGGGAATAAAAACCAGTCCAGCGTCAGGGTGAAACGCCATGGGGTGCCAGTTATGACCGCCAAAAGGCGCCGGTCTGATCAGCTCTAGGTCATCGGTATATCGCGCGTCTTCGGTTTCAACCGGCCGACCCGTTGCCGGATCCACATGGGTTGCCCAATTAATCTCGGTATAGGGTTCAGCGGAGATCAAACGCCCATCCGCTCGGTCCAACACATAGAAGAAGCCATTTTTGGGCGCCTGCATAATGACCGATCGCGTCACCCCCTCGATCTCAATATCTGCCAATATCAGATGCTGCGTGGCCGTGTAGTCCCAACTATCTCCGGGCGTGGTCTGGTAGTGCCATCGATAATCACCCGTTTCCGCATCAAGTGCGACGATGCTCGACAAAAAGAGATTATCCCCCCCTCCTGGACTTCGAACTTCACGATTCCACGGCGCGCCGTTACCGACACCGATATAGAGCAATCCCAGCGCCTCGTCATACGCCATTGAATCCCAAACCGTACCCCCGCCGCCGGCTTCCAAGTAAGCCCGGCCACGCCAGGTCTCGCGGGCGAGATCGAGCCCCGCGTGCTCAACCGGTAGATCCGGGTCCCCAGGCAC
>JALRJG010000040.1:9474-9773 GCA_023261215.1 Pseudomonadales bacterium
GATGTAGCCACGGACACCGTATTCCGCGCCGCCGTTGCCAATCAACACGTTATTGCCCACGACGCGTGGCGCGCCGGTGATCGTGTAGGGCTTCTCAGGATCAATCGTAAGCACGCGCCATTTCAAAGCGCCCGTTTCTCGATCGAGCGCGACCAAATACCCATCTAAGGTGCCCACGAACACGGTATCGCCGGCAACGGCGACACCGCGGTTAACCACATCGCAACAGGCATTTGCGCCCCACGCTTTGGGCACTTGAGGGTCAAAGGACCAATTAAGCGCGCCAGTAACTGCATCCA